>JADLBA010000017.1 GCA_020848015.1 Crocinitomicaceae bacterium
ATCCGGAACTCGATATGTCTCTAGCACTGACAGGAAAAGAACCAATCGGGTGGGCTATTCGTTCCAATGCAAAAAAACTTTCAGGGGCACTCAATAGCTGGCTTGAAAGTCAGAAGACACAAAAGAAAATAGAGCGTACCTATAAAAAATATTTTGGAGAAGATCAGTTGCTTGATTATCGCGGCCCTTTTGTATTACCTGAGCTTTCCGCGCATCGCATATCAGTCTATGACTCACTTTTTAAAAAATATGCTCCGGAGATCAACTGGGACTGGCGACTACTTGCAGCGCTTGTCTATCAGGAATCGCGTTTCAACCCGAACGCGGAATCGTGGAGCGGAGCCTTTGGACTGATGCAACTCATGCCGGTAACCGCTAAAAAATTTGGTTGTGATTCCGGGCAGACAGAAGAACCCAATATTCGTGCAGGTGTACATTACCTGAAGTTTCTGGAACGGTTCTGGCGCGATAAAATTCCCAACCCTGAAGAGCGTTTAAAATTTGTTTTAGCCAGCTACAACATCGGGCCCGGACACATACTCGATGCACAGGTGATAGCCCAATCAACCGGTAAAAATGACACATTATGGAACGATCATGTAGCCGAGTGCCTGCTGCTGAAAACACAAAAACAATATTATTCAATGGAAGGAGTAAAACATGGATACTGTAGAGCGCAGGAGCCTTTCCATTTTGTAAACAAGATTCTCGCTGTCTTTGAGCATTACAAATCAATTGTAAAAAAATGATTTCGCACCTATCAATTAGCGGGGTTTCAAAACCGGCTTCTATACGTTTTTTCAGCAAAGATTATTTTTATGATTTCGCAACGCGAATGATACCCAACAGATCAGGGTTATAGAGTTAAAAGTCTATAAAAAAGAGGAGCCGTTACCGGAATTTTGGGGATCAATCGCGATCACTTAGGCAGTAAGTCCGCGAAATGGATACATTACAAATACCCAATAGAATTTTCTATCTTCCTTTTTCTTTTCGGATAGTTGCGAAATTTCTCTCCTAAAACTCACTCTTTTTTCACTCAATTTTCGCAGTATTAAAAGCTATTCCGTAACTTGCGAGCCAAATGTGGGTTTTACCTGCCTGAACAAAAATGGACACCGTAATTAAAGCCGCTATGTCGGGAACAATCATTAGCAACCAGAAGGTGCATCCGGAGAGGGTTCCGATCCTTCCGCTGGATCTGAAATACCTCAACTATATCAGGGCGAATACCAGCGCTATCAACCGGAGAACAGACACACTGACAAAAAGGAGAACTGTAAAAAAGGAATGGCAGGCTGCGTGGTTATTAAAAGCCATCACCCTGATTGACCTCACAACGCTCTCCGGGGACGACACTCCAGGCAACGTAGAAAGGCTGTGTGCAAAGGCCATCAATCCCGTGCGCCCCGACCTGCTTGAGGCAATGGGTATGGCCAACAAAAACATTCACACCGGCGCAGTTTGTGTCTATCACAATCTGATCGAAACTGCCAGCCGCTGCTTATCGGGGACCAATATCCCCATTGCCGCTGTTTCTACCGGATTCCCTGCGGGTCAGATACCAATCGAACAAAAACTCGAAGAGATTGAGCGATCGGTAAAAGCGGGAGCAAAAGAAATTGATATTGTTGTAAGCCGAGCCAATGTGCTGAGATGCGACTGGAAAGCGCTCTACGACGAACTCGTTCTCTTCCGAAAGGCATGCGGAGATGCTCACATGAAAACCATCTTAGCTACCGGCGATCTGGTGACCCTCGAAAGAGTAGCAAGAGCAAGCTACGTCGCTATGCTTGCCGGATCAGACTTCATCAAAACAAGTACTGGTAAAGAAACGGTCAACGCCACCCTTCCTGTGAGCCTTGTCATGATCCGGGCCATCCGCGATTTTCACGAAGAGACAGGATACAAAGTCGGATTCAAACCCGCCGGAGGAATACAAAAGGCCAAGCAGTCGCTCGACTGGCTTATCCTGATGAAAGAAGAGCTCGGACGCGAGTGGCTCGAACCGGAACTGTTCCGCTTTGGAGCCAGTAGCCTGCTCGCCGATATTGAACGTCAATTAGAACACTACGTCACCGGTAGGTATTCTGCAGATTACAGACACCCGATGGCTTAAAGAATTATTGAAAATGGAAATCAGTAAAATATTTGAAACAATGGAATATGGACCTGCCCCAGAAAGCAGATCTATCGCTAATGAGTGGTTAAAAAAACAATCCAGATTCGGGTTGTTTATTGATGGAAAATGGCACAAGCCTCAGTCAGGAGAATATTTTGATTCTTCCAGTCCCTCTAATTTTGAAGTAATTGCAAGCTTGGCAGAAGCAGGTTCTAAAGATGTGGATAAAGCCGTTGCCGCTGCAAAAAAAGCACTTCCTGTATGGTCAAAAGCCAGTCCGCATACTCGCGCCCGCTATCTATATGCAATTGCACGTCACATTCAAAAACATGCACGTTTGTTTTCGGTGCTCGAATCACTTGACAATGGAAAACCGATCCGCGAGTCGCGGGATATTGATATTCCACTTGTGGCTCGTCACTTCTATCACCATGCAGGGTGGGCACAATTGCGCAATACAGAACTGGCCGGCTATGAAGAAATAGGAGTAATAGGTCAGATCATTCCATGGAATTTTCCGCTGCTGATGCTTTCTTGGAAAATCGCCCCTGCACTGGCAATGGGAAACACTGTTGTGCTGAAACCGGCAGAATTTACTTCACTAACAGCATTGCTTTTTGCGGAAATATGTGAGCAAGTCGGCTTGCCGGCAGGAGTGGTGAATGTAGTAACCGGCCACGGAGCTACAGGTGCTCATCTCGTTTCTCATCCCGATGTGGACAAGATCGCTTTCACCGGTTCAACGGAGGTAGGCCGCATTATTCGCCGGGCAACTGCCGGTTCAGGTAAAAAAATATCCTTAGAGCTTGGAGGAAAATCTCCATTCATTGTATTTGAAGATGCTGACCTCGACAGTGTAGTAGAAGGATTGGTAGATGCAATATGGTTCAATCAGGGGCAGGTTTGTTGCGCAGGATCGCGGCTACTCGTTCAGGAATCTGTGGCGGACAGGCTCTTCAAAAAAATACGCAATAGGATGGAAACGTTGCGTGTCGGCGATTCATTAGACAAGGCCATTGACATTGGCGCTGTAGTGGATCCGATCCAGCTCAAAACCATCACAGATCTGGTACAAAAAGGCGTGGACGAAGGGGCAACGCTCTGGCAACCTTCTTGGCCCTGCCCAACCGACGGATGCTACTTTCCTCCTTCTCTTTTCACCAATGTATCTCCATCGCATACTGTGGCACGTGAAGAAATATTCGGCCCGGTACTCGTAGCGATGACATTCAGAACACATCCCGAAGCTGTGAAACTGGCAAACAATACACGGTATGGTCTTGCCGCCAGCATCTGGACAGAGAATATCAACTTAGCACTTGATATTGCTCCCAAAGTAAAAGCGGGAACAGTCTGGATCAACTGCAGCAATGTATTTGATGCAGCCTCCGGTTTTGGCGGATACCGCGAATCAGGCTTTGGACGAGAGGGCGGAAAAGAGGGATTGTACGAATATGTAAAACCTTCTGTCGAAAAGAAATTTTCTGACAAGCCTTTATCAGATAAAAAAACAACTGCGACCAACGGCGCTGTTTCTAAACCGACTCTGGTACCGGAAATTGACCGTACATTAAAACTATATATCGGTGGCAAACAAGCTCGCCCTGATGGAGGATACAGCTTAGTGGTAAAAGGTCCCAACGGTAAGCAAATCGCTGAGGTAGCCGATGGAAACCGCAAAGATATTCGCAACGCGGTAGAAGCTGCACACGCCGCCGCATCATGGACTGCTCTTTCCGGTCACGCACGTGCACAGGTTCTCTTCTATATGGCAGAAAACCTTTCGCTAAGAAGGGATGAATTTGCTACACGTCTTGCACACGCAACAGGTATCGCGCAAAAAGAAGCATTAAAAGAAGTTGACCTCTCTATTGAGCGTATCTATTTCTATGCTTCGTATGCAGATAAATACGATGGCAATGTACACAACACCATTTCAGGAAACATCACCCTTGCAATGCCTGAAGCAATAGGTGTGATCGGTATTGTATGCCCTGAGGAGTCTCCTCTTCTTGGCTTTATCTCTTGTCTGCTGCCGGTGATCGCAATGGGTAATCGAGCTATCATCATCCCGTCTGAATCTATGCCACTGCCTGCAACTGATATTTACCAGATTCTTGAAACGTCAGATGTTCCTGGCGGTGTAGTAAATATCATCACAGGGAAAAAAGATACGCTACTGAAAGTGATTGCCGAACACGACGATGTAGATGGTATCTGGTACTTTGATAAAAAGGAAGGTAGTAAAACCATTGAATTTGCTGCGGCAGAAAACATGAAACGCACTTGGGTGAATTATGGTAAATACCGCAACTGGCAAGATCCACAGCAGGGAGAAGGTGAGGAATTTCTCCGTCATGCCACTCAGATTAAAAATATCTGGGTGCCTTACGGAGCATAACTATTTTAACAGATAATAATTTAAGAGACTGTCGGCGACAGTCTCTTTTTTCTTGTTGCCCAGAGCAAATTTTCTGACTATAAAAACAATTCACTAGCGAAAATTGCTGCTCCTGTTTCGATCTTAAAAAAAGCTGTGTTGCTATACTCTTTCGAGCACCGTTCTGATCAGGGAGTCCACTGCCGGAGTATAATCCTCCATATACTCTTTTCTCATCCGGTTGGCAATGATAACACAGACGGTAGCACACTTGTGTCCAAGCAATTTTCCAAGCCCATACAGTGCAGATGTCTCCATTTCAAAATTGGCGATGCGATGATCCTTCCATGAAAAAGAATTCAGGCGCTCGTTGATACCGTCATCTGAAAGTGCCAGTCGCAACCGGCGACCCTGTGGACCATAGAACCCGGAAGCAGTGGCAGTTATTCCCCTCACCATATCGTATCCAATCTGATTCATTAAAGGAGTATCACCTTCTGATACGTAAGGCTTGCAAAGCAGCGGCGGAAGCAGCAGGTGAGCATTGATCCTGTTGCTAAGTTCTTTTTCTTCCTGTGTTGGCTGATAGTCGTAGTAATACAACAGGCCATCAAAGCCAAGACCAAATTCAGAAATGACGAAAGCACCAACAGGTATATCGGCCTGCAAAGCTCCCGAAGTTCCAATGCGAACGAGATTGATCTGCCTCAGTTTTTCCCGAGGCTGTCGCGTATGAGGGTCAATATTAAGTGCAGCATCCAACTCATTGATCGCAATATCAATGTTGTCTGTACCAATTCCGGTGGACATGACGGATATTCTTTTTCCCTTAAAAGTACCTGTATGCGTAGTAAATTCACGGTTGCTAATTTTCACATCTACCGAATCAAAATGTTTACTGACTTGAGAAACTCTCTTTGGATCACCTGTCAGAATAACGGTATCCGCAATATGTTCAGCCTTTAAAGCCAAGTGATATACACTTCCGTCCTTATTGAGGATAAGTTCTGATACTGCAATTTCTTCTAATCTCATTGCGCCATTTCTGTTATAAAAATAAAGTGCTAAATATACTACGAAACAGAGATTCACCCCTTATCTCGCGAAATCCTCAGTAGGTATATGCAGTCTTTTTCTATCCAGAAAGCATACGTGAGGAGGGGATTTTTCCCAGCTCAATAGGGTGATTTGCGCTCAATGGTTCAAAATGTCTTAATATTACAGCCGTTAAAAAAAAAAATTAGATGAGTTTGCATATTGGGGCAAAGCCCGGAGAGATTGCGGAAACCGTGTTGATAGCGGGGGATCCGCTAAGAGCAAAAAATGTTGCAGAAAAAATGTTGGAAAACCCATTGTGTTATTCTCAAATCAGGGGAATGCTCGGCTTTACCGGGACCTATAATGGGAAAAGAGTATCCATTCAGGGAACGGGAATGGGGCTTCCGTCCACCGCTATATACCTCCATGAGCTGATCAGCGATTACGGAGTCAAAAAAGTGGTGCGTATTGGTACTTGCGGAAGCATCCAGGAGTATCTCGATATCGGCGATGTAATTCTCGCTACCAGTGCTTCAACCGATTCAAATATCAACCGTCTGATCTTTAAAGGGATGGATTACGCACCAACTCCAGATTTTGAAACATTAATGCGTGCGCATGAGGCGGCAAAAATGATGGGCATTAAGGTAACTCCCGGACCTGTTTTCAGTGCCGATTCATTTTACAATGCTGACCCCGACCATTGGAAACTGTGGAGCGAATACGGTATATTGGGAATGGAAATGGAAACATCACTTCTCTACACCGTAGCTGCAAAATTCAAGGTAAAGGCATTGACCATCCTTTCAGTAAGCGACAGCTTAATAACACACTCATCGGCCTCTGCTGAAGAAAGAGAAAAGAAATTCATGAATATGGCGAAGATTGCACTGAGCCTGGTAGATTGATGTTTGAAAAAACACAATCAATAAGAAAAAAGGAGGGTATCCACAAAAAAATAAACCATTAGAAAGTAAATGTGTGTGCTTTTGAGCACAGCCATTAGTTCATCTTTTTGTTTATCTCATTTTGCCATTCGTCCTCATACACTACCTGAAATTCAAAGTTGTGGTCTGGGAACTCGTCAAACAGTTCTTCCCAAGTTTTTTTAGCACCTAATTCATTGCAAAGTGCAAACACATTTTTCTTGTATCGTGTGTCGTAGTTCTCTTTCAGGTGAACACCTTTGGTTTCCAAGACATAAACGGTTTCGTAGTCGTCTTTCTATGTCTTGCTTGAATTAGCAGCGATGAAGTCAGGATAAATTTTGTTGCGTTGCCAACCTTGTATCTGAAAGTCCTTTCTCACTCGGTTGCGATACCACCAAAGTAACTGTTCCTGCTCGTCACGATAACTAGCAAAGGTCTTTTCCGTTTCGTTCAAATCTTCGTCCGGCACATAGTCAAACAGCGATTTTTGAATGGGTGAATTGTCTGTACGCACCAACTGTCGGTTACTTTTTACTTTGATGTGAGAAGGTAACAAATGATGTCCTTTCTCTTGAATTAAGAAAAAGCAAAGTTTTTTCTTGTCAAGTATTTTTCTGAAAACATCTTCAGCCAAGCGGATTTTCTCTTTGTCTAAAATCTTTTTCAGTTCTTCAATAATGAAAACAAAATTAGCTGCGATGGTTTCTTTGTCGTATTTCTTTGAAAGTATTTGCAGGGCTTCTTTTCCCAAGTCAAAAGCCACCCAGGGGTTTGGAACAACATCACTTAATTGCCTTGCTAAAAATGCTTCGTCAATTTCAAGTGTTCCTTTTGTTTCCAATCTTCCTGTTTCCTGCAACAATTCTTTTTCTTCCTTGCTCAAACCTAAAGTCAATTCCTGTTCTTTGGTTTGCTTGTCGCCTAAAGTTTTCTTTCCAATTTCATTTATGCCAATTTTGCTCCAATAAATGCCGTTCAATATGTCGGCTTCAAAAATGATGTCTCTCCAACTATCTTTTTCCTGAATTACGAATTTTGGCAGATAAATTTTTCCGTCAAATTTCTTGAAGCCCTGACGATAACTTGTTTCCCTGTCTTTCAAATTGTTTTCACCGCCTCTTCCTTCATCATTTACCAAACGACCTGCAATGTCGCCCAAACCTTCAATTTCCAAACCACTTTTAATTTCTCTTACCAAAGTAGCTGCATTGGGTTTGTAAGTGTAGATGTAGCACTCGTCTAACTCTTTTACTTTCGTTTTTCTTGCGTTGGGCTGTCGCAAAATTCTACCAACCAATTGCGTTATTCCTGGGGCTGATTGCGGATTTGTGAGGATGCAAAGTATGTATGCAAAAGAGCAGTCCCAACCTTCTTGCAATGCCTGTTTGGTAATGATATAACGTATATCACAATCTTTCGCAAACAAATTAATTCCCTCAATATCATCTTTCTCGCTGCTCTTAATGGCAATGTGCTTTTCAGGGACATTGCATTTCTTCATCAAATATTCTTTCGCATCTTCTGCGTGAATAAAGTCCGTTCCTCTTTGGTCTTTACCTGTTCGTTCCACTTGTATCAAACAAATCGGACGGATATATTCGCCAGTATTTTGTTCGTATTCTTTGGTTTTTTCTCTAAGCCGTTTCGTTTCTCAAAACTTGCCAGCAATGTATTTTTCCAATCTAAACTTGATTTGTTGGTTAAGTGAATGTCCAACTTTATCATTTCTTCTTCGTGCAGTTCACGCCCTGTGATTTTTACCAACTCATTGCTGTTGGGTGGGGGAGTTGCCGAAAGTTCAAGAATGAAACTCGGATTGAAATTTCTAACCGTGTTTCTTGCCTGTTCTCCATAAGCACGGTGTCCTTCGTCAATGATTACAAGCGGTTTAAACACTTTCAGCGTGTTGCCCAACGAAGTTTTTATTTGTCTGCGAAAAACTTCACCTTCCTCGCCAAAGCAATCCAAATTCGGAATGTGTTTCAGCAATTCGTTTTGTGCAGGGTAATTGTCTTCGGCAGGGAAAAACTCTGTAAAGCCACCTGCATCGCGAAACACTTTCAGCGTTTCTTTAGTCTGCCTGTTTGCCGAAGGGAACATCAGCATTAGCACCACCCAATTTTCTTCAACATCCAAGCGGTTGAACATTTCCGTTTTTTCTTTAATCAATGTTCTGCCTCCGCTTGAAATATCAAGTGTTTGTCGGTATGGATGCTGACGGCCTTTCAGTGCTTTAATCGTTTGCCTGTAAATCTGTGTGGATGGCACAATCCACAACACAAGCCCTGTTTGTTTTTTGAGATACGATTTTTGAATTAAGTCAATGCTGTGGCAAGCCAACAAAGTTTTTCCTCCGCCTGTCGGCACTTTCAAATAAATGCCGGGCAATGGACGATTAAGACCGTTTGTTTTGCTATAATTAGGTGTTTCTGTTGGTTGCCTGTGCAAATGCACGTTTCGGAAAATCGTAATCTATTGCCACATCAGGATCAATCTCCAATGCCTTCTAATACTTGGCTTTGAAGTCGTTTAACGCACTCAAATAATCTTTAAGTGTATTGATTACTTTTTCCTGATAATGCGTTAGCTTCATTAGTCCTTTGTTATTTCAGTTTCTTCAAGGTCTAAAACCATTGAATGTATTTCAAAATCAAACCATTCTTTAAATAGTTTGTAAGTTCTTTTTTGTGGCCAGTCGTTTTCATCGGTGTGCCAGTCGTTCAGCTCGTTCTGAAAAAGTTGGTCAAAATTTCTGCTTAACCATTTTTCAATCGCTTCGTTGCTGTCTTTTTCTTTGATTAAGTAAATGTTTGCTTCTTCCGTTTCGTTTACCGGACTTTCAGGATACAAATAATTAAGCCAGTCAAAGAATGGTTTCTTTGGCTTTACCACTATTGCGTTGCGGTTGATGCTTTCGTAGAAATAAGGTATTGGCTCCATCACTTTTGTATTCTGTAAATTTCATAAGGCAGTTGGCAAAAATCTATTCGGTGCTCCAGTAAAGTGTAATCGGCCACATATTTTGCAGGGGCAAAAACCAAACGCTGTTTGCCTGTGTATTTGGGCATACCTCGCACACCGTCCAATGTCAAAGCATTTTGTTTTAGCCAGTCAATATTGGGTTCGTAAAGCATATACAATTCGTAATGCTCCGTTTCGCCAATGAAGTAGTCGTTAGGAGTAAGGGGTAAGTCGGAAATGTTTCTTGCCTTATCACTCATGCCTTTTCCCTTACGACTTATGCCTTCTCCCTTACGACTTATGCCTTCTCCCTTACGACTTATGCCTTTAAACTCTTGCCCTGCGGCAGTGTAAAAGATGTATCGGGCAAGTTCTTCATAGCTTGGCAAACTTTTTCCTGAAAGGATGCTTTCTATTTCAATGCTATCGCCTAATTGGAAAAAGCTGAATGAACCACCTGTTCCTTTTTTTAGTGTTTCACTTTTTGCACCTTTCACGCCTTTGATAACTCTCCGTACTCTTTCAACTGTAATGGTATTAGCATAATCCTCCTGCTCAACCAAAATGAATTTGCGATTGCCTCCATCTTCTTTGTTCAATTCTAAAACTGCATGGGCTGTTGTTCCTGAACCTGTGAAGCTGTCAAGGATGATAGAATTTTTATCTGTGGATAATTGTAAAATTCTATTGATTAAACCTGTTGGTTTGGAAAATGAAAAAGCCGCATTGTTTCCAAATATTTCTTCTATTTCTTTTGATGCTTCATCATTTGTCGCAACATCATCCCACCAAGTATTTGGAATTTGTCCGTCTAATTCTGAAAGGAAAATTTTTATACTCG
>JADLBA010000018.1 GCA_020848015.1 Crocinitomicaceae bacterium
GGCATATTGAGGGAGATGGCGACCAGAATATTCGGCAGTTCATATTCTGCGCGCAATGCAATCAATGTAGAAAAACTACCGGCTCCTGCAATTATTGGGAAGGCCAGCGGAACAATAGAAGAGCTTGCTTGTGCGCCTTCTTTTTGTTTAAACAGCCGGATACCCAGAATCATCTCGAGTGCGAGGAAAAAAAGCACAAAGGCACCGGCAACAGCAAAGGAATGTACATCCACTCCAAAGATGCCGAGGAATTTTTCTCCCCCTATGAGAAAGGCAACCATGAGAAAAAAAGAGACAGCAGTGGTGGTCAACGGTTGAATATTGCCTGCCTTTTTTTTAATATCGAGGATCAGGGGAATGCTGCCGAAAATATCTATTACGGCAAACATGACCATAAAGCAGGAAGCTATCTGTGACCAGTTGAGCATAGAGAAAAAATAGAATTCAGAATATATTTTCCAGCGGCGAAGACGACATACGTTTTGGCAACCATTATTAATGAAGGCAAATGTGAGAACGATATCATATCCCGCCAAATGGAATTCAAAGCTATTGAAAAGGCGGTATTAAATTTCATCATCGTTGAATAGAGAGTATCATAAAACTCAATACAACGCAATTGCGGAAGAAATCTTAATGAGAAAATGCAACCTGTTAGTGGTTAGGGTGTCGAAAGAGAGAACAATAAAAGGCACAAGATGATAAAAAACACAACCATTATAACAAGTGTTCAAGAAGATTTGATCTATTCTTTTTATTCTCCACTTTGGGATAAATACTATCACCGGACGAGAAAAAGTATCCGCTTTCCGCGGAAAAATAAAGAAGTGAGAACTCAGGGGTGCGGGGGTTGTGAAGATAAACCCTTTTGAAAATTCACACAGGCCGAAAATTTCCTGATCTTTCAATCAACTACTGCTCTACCTTTGGTATTTCAATGAGCAATTATGTCAATCAGGGTTAATGAAGTTGTAAAAATTTATGGCAAACAGCGCGCTCTGAACGGTGTTTCGTTTTCTATTGACAAGGGGGAGGTTATTGGTTTTCTTGGCCCGAATGGCGCGGGCAAGAGTACGATGATGAAAATCATTACCGGCTATATTCCGCCAACCTCCGGAAAAGTGAGTGTGTGTGATTTCGATATTCTTGAGAGCAGTCCTGAAGCACGAAGGCAGATAGGTTACCTACCCGAGCACAATCCACTTTATCTGGATATGTACGTAAAGGAATATCTTACATTTACAGCAGAGATATACAAAATGCCGCAGGTAAAGAAGCGTGTGGATGAAATGATAGATAGGGTGGGGCTTGGGCCGGAGGCGCACAAAAAAATTGCAGCACTTTCAAAAGGGTACCGGCAGCGTGTAGGACTGGCTCAATCAATGATTCATGATCCTAAGGTGCTGATACTCGATGAGCCTACCTCTGGCCTTGATCCCAACCAACTGGTGGAGATCAGGGCGCTGATCAAAGAGCTTGGCAAAGAAAAAACCGTTATGCTTTCTACGCACATTATGCAGGACGTTGAAGCGGTCTGCTCACGGGCTATTATTGTGAATAAAGGTAATATTGTAGCGGACAGGAGTACCTCAGAATTGAGGATTGAAATGGGAGGAGATGGACAGGGATTAGTAGTTGAATTCAGCGGTCGAATAGAAGAAAAGGAACTTCTCTCTATTAATGGAGTAGCAGGTGTTTTGGAAATTGGAAAAAACACCTGGAGGGTGCGGGTATCGGGCAATGCAGATGTGCGATTGAAAATATCAGAGTTGGCGGTCGAGAAAGGTGTTGTGGTGCTTATGTTGAGGCAGGAAGAACAGCGGATGGAGGATATTTTTAAAGCGCTGACGAATTCATAATCAACGTATATTTTTCTTTAATGCTTATTGAAGACACAATATAACACTATAGTCGTGGTTGCTATAAAATCAGATCATTTGAATCAATAGATTCGCTATGTTCGGTTTCACCATTTTCACTCGTCCGTTTCTCAATTGCTATTTTCTTCATTCTGCGGAGGAGTACCAGAGACAGTAACGTTGCAGTGACTGCAACATATCCGACGATATTGTAATGGCTAATGGGGCCGCGTCCATTTACTTGTGAAACAATGGCTCCTGCGAGAGCGGCACTGGAACCAGAGGCAGTGGACATAGCTGCAGAATTCAGGCTCATAAATCCAGCGCGGTGCTGCGGGCTAACCAGTGAAGTGATGATGGTGTTTGCCGGAATCATTCGGCCGCTGATGAAAATAAAGTAAAATCCTGCAATTGTGAGTACAACCCATAATGGCACCGGAGGCAAGTTAGTATTTAGCAGAATCGGTATCAGTGATAGAAAAGCAAAAATGGTAAATACCCTGAAACGCCCAATATTGTCAACCAGCCGCCCAATGAATACACCTGATATTACTGTGCAGCTTCCACCGACAAGATAAATCCACTTGATATCTTTCTGCTCCAGCCCCACGTTGTTAATCATATATGGAGTGAGAAATGATATAACAGTGAACTGCCCCAGAATCAGCAGCATCATAAATAATAATCCATTGCGTTGCTCGCGAGTGGCAAAAATCTGGCGGATGGTTTGAAAACGGTCGTAATCACCCGCCCGGTGTTTAAGGTGTGCATTTAGCGGGGGTAACTGAGAAACTGCCATCACCCATATCGGGACGCTCAATCCACTAACTACGTAAAAGGGGATATGCCAGTTTTGATCAAAGGAGTCAACGAGTGTAAGTGCAATTGGAACACCGAGGATGGAGGCGAGTGAAAATGCTATCGTCACAACGGCCATCGCTTTTCCTCTTCGTTCGATTGGAATGACATCACCTATGATAGATAACACAAGGCCACCGAGCAATCCTCCGGTTATTCCTGTAAGAATGCGCGTTCCGATGAAGAGCCAATAATTTAGTTCCTGGTTATCGGTGGTGGGAATGATGGCACTGGATGCGGTACCGATAATAAAACCGGAATAGGCAAACAATAAGGCTTTTTTCCTTCCTAGATTGTCGAGATAAAAAACACCGATAAACGAAGTAAGGCCCGCTGCTAGACCATAGGAAGAAACGAGCCATCCGTATTTTCCGGGGGGGATTTGCAGAGTCTTTTGCAAAATATCGCCAATTGGCATCATTATCATGAAGTCCACAATATTTGTGAACTGGATAGCTGCAAGAATAAATAGAAGCACCTTCTCTCTGCTCATACAATTATAAGGGGCATAACCTTTTTCCGACCGAATAGTTCTCTAACAAAGGTACTTTCTTCTGCCCGACTGAATTTAGTAACATTTCATTTACATTTTAATTAATTCTTCAGGGTTGTATGAGGTTTCTTTTCTGCATATATTGAAATGGTAATCTATACTATGTAACCCATCGGGTTGCTTGGAAAGGAAATGATAAAAATACTTCCCGGTACTACTACGCTTGTTTTCACTGGAAGTTTTTCAGTGAGAGCCGGGTGTGCGATGTAATTTTTTTAGGAATTTCAGGATGGAAATATTTCTCTGGTTGTCCTTCATTAGTGAACACAAAACTTGGATATTCTTTGTCAAAATTGCTCATAAGAAAATGCGTGGCAATTACAATTGTAAACCGAGGCGATATTCTTTTATTTTTTCGAGAGTAACTTTTTTATAGGGGTGCCGCAATGGAAACCCGGAAGGTTTGATATGTGCAAAAATCCGGTACAATAATAGGTTAGATATTTTCCCAGGATGACGGATACAGCATTGAAGGCTTACAGGAAAGGCTCCGACAGAACTCTTGATTTCACCTGCTGTCCTCCCAAATAAAACCGCCCTTAATTTCCGTTCAATAGCGATAAAAATATAGTCGTAAAGTATGCGGGAATAGATTGCTAACTGCTGGTTTCTTTGATAGTTTATCCCGACCAAGTACGCTTCAAATTTTCCGGCAGTTTCCATTCCCGACAAAAATCCAACTGCTCTATTTTCGCAGAAATACATACGAACAATCATTTTTTTTCCAAGATTCTTTTTCAGGTGAATGAATGCATCAAAGGTCATTTTCCCCAGTCTGAAATCTGCTTTTTTATATACTTCTTCGTAGAGCCTAGTGATGTCATCGCGATACTTCACCATACCTTTTTCGTCGAGTTCAGAGACAGTGAGGTTTGCTGATTTTCTTAGTGCAGCATTTGCTTTTGTCCGAAACTTTGTGTTGAGAGAGTCAAGATAGTCGTTAAATGACTTCCACTCTGGGAGTAACGGCATAACCATATTTTGGTCAACTTCAAATGACCTGAAACCGCAGGAATAAAGGGCTTCCGCTTCTTGCCGACTAGAGTGATAAAAATCTTTTACGACAACTGCGGAGATTTTTTTTCCGCTGGTTTTTTCGTCCTTGAGAACTTTTGTAAGAGCGTAACAAAGGGCATTCATTGCGTCCGATGAAGATACATCTTTGGCAAAAGCGTAGCCGTTTTCTCCGGTAGAAAAGGCATTCCCACAAATCAATATATCATATTTTTTCCGCTTGGCATCCACAGACCGGTTCAGCAATTCTGCTAATGAATTGTTTACTTCTGGGCTGATATTAGAAGAAATATTACCTGTTTCAAAGTTTGTAATGTGAAATACTGCAATCCCTTTTACTGCAAAACTTTGCCGAAAGATCACAAAGCGAAAATTGTCGGATGATACCAGTGCCTTACTTATGGCTTCCAGATAAGAATATTCGAGAAAGACATTTTTTTTGCGATTCATACTGTTCCAAACCACCTTATCAGCATCGGTAATCGAACGATGTATTTCAAAACTGAGATGTGTGGCTTTGAGGTTCCATCGGAATGAAGTCGTTATTTTCAATTGCGCCTGAAGGGTTTGGATCGAACGGCAATGCATAATCAAATCAAAATTAATCGAAATGAGCTTAAATAAAATACTATTAATACACCCGGAACTAAATTTCTCAATGGGCGCTTATCTTTGGCTTGAAAATGAATAACAATAATCATCGAATTGTGTTCTTTGACGGTGTTTGCGGATTGTGCAATTCCTTTGTTGATCGCCTGATACGGTGGGACAGTGAACGTGTTTTTTTTTATGCCCCGCTGCAGGGGATGACCGCCGGAAAATTTCTCGATGGAGTTTCCCTTCAAAATATGGAGAGCATTGTTTATATGCGTTTTGACAAAGTGTATATGCATTCATCTGCCGTATTAATGATATTCAATGACCTTGGTGGGTGGAGGAGAGCGGCAATTGTGCTATATGCCATTCCTCCATTCATCAGAAATTCGGTGTACCGTTACGTTGCGAAAAACCGGTATAAATGGTTCGGGAAAAGGAGCATTTGTCGCATACCAACACATGAAGAAAGAATCTATTTCCTTGATTAAAATAGACAAACAGCAATATCTATCTCATGCTGGATTTACCCTTTTACCTGCCATTGATTTTTATTCTTACCACGCTGGTATCTCTTGTTTTTATGGTGTGGATTTTTATCACTTCAAAAAATGAGACGACACGAAGACAGGCGAATCTCCTTTCGTTGCTTGTGCTGCTCTGGATTATTTTTCAGGCTACTCTCGCTCTCAATAAATGGTATATGGACAGGACGGTTGTTCCTCCGCATCTTTTATTTCCTGTAATTGCGGCAATACCGGTGATTCTATTGTTGTTTCTGACTTCAAAAGGCAGACGTTTTATTGATGGGTTTTCTACCGAAATACTCACTTGGCTTCATATTGTCAGGGTTCCGGTTGAAGTTTGTCTGTTTCTGTTAGCAATCCATAAGCAGGTGCCGTTCAGCATGACATTTGGAGGACATAATTTTGATATTGTTTCGGGTATCACTGCTCCGATCATTGCGTGGTGGGGGATACGAAAAGAAAAATTGTCACGAAAATTTATCCTCACATGGAATTGTATTGCTCTCCTTATTGTGATTCAGGCGGCAGTGACCGGTATTGGTGCATTGCCTTCACCAATACAGATGTGGGATTTTCAGCAGCCTAATTATGCGGAAATGCACTTTCCCTTTGTCTGGCTTCCAGCTTTTATATTGCCATTACTGATCTTCAGTCACCTAGTTTGCATCAGGAGGCTTTGGAAACAGCCGGAGAAAACGAGTTTTTGATTTCTTTCACGAGCATTCCTCCAACTAACAACAGTAGCAGCAAAGACCCTGCGAGAGAATAGATTTCACCTTTCTTATAGACTTCGGGTTCAAAACTCCACTCAATAGTATGGTCGCCGGAGGGAACCATTACTCCCCTCAGAACATAGTCAGCTCTAAAGTACGGTTTCTCTTGCCCGTCAATTTTACAGATCCATCCTTCTGGATAGTATATCTCACTGAAAATAGCCGGCGCATCCACTTTGGATGAAGAGGTATATTTGAGATAATTGGTCTTGTATTCTGCTAGGACGATATGCGAAGTTGAGTCTTTGGCGGTTGGCGAATTAACCACTGAAGCAAATCGCTGATCAATAATAGCCGTTTTGGCTGGATCAATAGATGCAATGGCCTTCATCTCCTCATTAGCGCTATTGACCAGATTTATTTTTTCCACAAACCATGCGTTCCCAAGAGCATAGGGATTCTGGATTGGTGGGGCATCTGGGTTGAACACAATGTATTTCGTATTCAGCATATTGATAGCAGGTAAGGTCGCAAGCACATTCAAACTCTGATTGGTTTTCAGGCTGTCAATCAGCCGGTGAATTTCATCGCTGAGATAAAACTCGATCAGTTCCTGGTAACGTTTCAGTTTTGCTCCGTGGTATCCGCCGATGCTTTTGTGGAAATAAGAAGTAGAGGCATCATTGAAAGGGTTGCCGAGGGTCAATACGCGATAATCTGAATTCAGATAAAGCGCACCAAAGTCAGCGGCAAATTCAAGGCGGTCTTTTTTCTTCACTTTGTCAAAATTGCCGGATGATTTCATTTTTGCGAGCAGCGCATCAGATTTGGCACTGAAGTTTTCGATCTGTTTCTTTTCGGCTTCGAGAATAAAATAATCTGCTTTCGAAGGTTCGTTCGGAATAAGTTTTTCATCGAGAGGAACATAGTGTCGGTAGGTATTTTTTTCCTTGGATGAATTGAGGTAGCGTTGATCTACGGGGATCATATCTCCCGCTACCATTGCTATTAGAATTAAACCAGTGCTCCAGTGAGGTATCAGCCTGTACCATGTAATGAGCACTAGTGCAATGGTTATGAATACAAAGACGATAGTCCGCTGTGCATCTGCCTTGAAGATGTCTTCACGTACTCCGGCCAGTGCATTTTTGTAGTCCTCCAACATATTCATTTGCTCAGGATTGCTGCCGAATTTATCTTCGGTCTGTGCAAAGTACTCTGTTTCTTCACCAGAAAATAAGGGGCCGGTGATTTTGGGAGAGGAAGCCACAATGATGAGTATCAGTGTCAGTGAAGCGAGACCTGCAAACAACCATTTTTTTTCCGTAACCCAAAGTTTTCGGGCTATCAATTGATTTATAAACAGAACAGCCATTGCAGGAGCTATCACCTGAATAAGTACCAGGATCATTTTGGAATCTCTGAACTTATTATACAGCGGCACCTTATGAATAAAAAAATCGTTGAGCGCCGTCATTTCTTTCAGGCATAGTCCCAGTGCCAATACTGTAATGAAGAGAAATGGCCAGCGCAGTATGTCTTTCGTAAATATGAGTCCGAGCACAAAGAGAAACATGATGACCGCACCGAAATAGAAGGCACCACCCGTAGAGTGCTGTTCTCCCCAGTACTGGTTTGTTTGTCCGATATTTTCGCGAAAATTGCGCGGAATTTTTTGCATCAGTTCTTTGTTGTTGCGGATGTAGTCACTCTTTCCTCCCTTTGCATTCGGAATGATAAGAGACCATGCTTCACCACTGCCAAAATTGTAATCCAGCATATAACTTTCTTCGAGACCGCTTACCTCCGAATCAGATTTTTTCTCACCATTGGCATCAATGGTCAGTTCTGTTTTTCCCCGTGTAGTAAACTTGCTATACTCATAGGTGGAAAGGAGATTCCCTGCGCTGGGAAGAACTGCGATACCGGCAGCTACAAGTAGCAGCAGAGAAGACGATATCCATCCCGTCAATTGTTTTGCAAGGATGGTTCTTGCGAGTTCTCCTAGAGCAACAGCGCCAAGGAGAAAAGCAAGATAGTAAGTAATCTGCACGTGATTAGCATAGATATTCAGGCCAAGAAAGAGCGCAAACAATGCTGCACCGAATATTTTCTTTTCTCTATAAGTGAAAATAAATGCACCCAAGGCGGGGGCGAGGTAGGCAATTGCATGCACTTTTCCGGTATGGCCGGCACCGAGATAGAGTAAATTGATTGAGGCGAACCCGAAGCCGATAGCTCCGGCAATCCCGACCCAGGGATTGATACGCATACAGAGGCAGAAAATATAAAACCCGATCATGCAGAGAAATAAGGTGCCGGGCGCTCCCGGAATACCGAGGCGCAGAATACCATCAGCGTATCTCAGCAGGTTAGATGGGTGCAGGGTGGATACTTGGTAGGCAGGCATACCGCCAAACATGGAATTAGTCCATAGCGGTTCATCGTTATTCATCAGGCGGTAGTCGGCGATTTCTTTCGACATACCTCTCCAGTTGTTGATGTCGCCCTGTCTAAGGTCGTAACCATTCCATACCGGCCCGAAATAAACGCAGGCAGCAATAACAAAAATGATGATTGCAACAAAATGCGGGATGAGTCTGAGAAGAATTGTTTTCATACCAAAAGTTTGATTGGGCGGGAAGTTATAACATCCGAGAACTTAGATACAAAAACAAAAGCTGAATTATGAGAAAGGTGCCGTTGGGAAACGGGTCAGTTACGAATTTCTATATAATCCACGTATTCATCGTTGTCATCTTTTTCACGAGATTTTCGCTTGGAATTCTCAATTGTTACTTCTCCTTCTTTTCGTTGAGGTTCGTGCTGGCGATAAAATTCGCCGGCGCGCTCTTTCATAGCCTGCTCGCCTTTTTTAACCACATAAGGAAGAGCCATTCTCATGATAAGACGGATAATAAAAGAGAACAAAAGAAAATAGAAAATAATCTTAATGACACCGCTGACAGATGCTTCGTAAATAACCATCCTGCAAATTTATCATACACGGGGTTTCAGGACTCCCCGCTTAGGATGAAAAGATGTAATTTTTGATAAATTGGTATGAATATCATTGTGTTTGCGGTGAGCTTGTTATTATTAAGATAGTTCAGGCCATTTATCAGGAACGATAATGCCTCTGGAAATTTCCGAACGCGATTCATCCAATTGAATGATCATTGTTGGGCGGAATGGTTTTTCCCCTGTAAAAAGAATTAGTTCCAGTTCATTTCCGGTGAGTACAGGAAGATGGTTATCCCAGTTGTAATAGGGGCCGATCCAGCGCGAGCGGGGAAGGATCAGCCATTGAGCAGGACTTTTTGCCAGAGCAGTAATATCCTGACGGTGCATCCACCATCCTGAATTGTAATTCGGATGATGGTGTTTCGGGGATGAACTTTTGCCGAGTTCGTTATAGCGATGAAAAAAATATCCTTTGAGAAACATCAGTGAAAGAGGGGGAGAAAGCCCGTTATTTCGCAAAAAGAGCTCACCTTCTGGTCGTTTGAAAATAGTGAGTTGCCGGTGAAGTTTATTCATTTTATTCAGCAGTGAATCTTCGGCATTCGGCCCCTTCCAGGAAGCCCAATCCGGGGTTCCAAGGCTGCTGAGGAAATATTTGCAGGCAGCTTCACAATGGATGATCTGTCCACTCTCTTTATTTTCGATGATAAAATCAATCTCTCCGGATGTCGAATTTTCCTCACGCAACTGGACATTGGAGTGTAAAATACTGAGGAAAGGGCTTTCAGAAAACCAGTAGTTAAGGAGAGTTTCGAATCTTTTTCCCAGCAGTTGATTTGGATGGCTATCAAGAAACCGCCGGAGAGCAGAAGGTTCCTTGTCCAGTTCTTCCAGCCAGGAAAGGTGATTGTCAAACTGAGAGGATATCCATTGTGAAGGAGAAATGGACAAAACATTTGTCTTTTTGTTATCGGATAGTAATGGTGCAGAGCCAATAGCCCAAGCCAGTTCGGCAACAATGTCGTTTTTATATTCTCTGCGAAAAAAAAACATTCCTTTTCGTACTTCATTTCCCAATTGTAAATATTGGGAAGTAGATTTTTTATCCCTCTGTACGCGAAAATAACTTTTGGAGGGTTTATTTTTGCCAAAATACTAATTGGTGAGAGTCGTTGCAACAATTCCACATCCGCATTGCCAGATATCTATTTTTTCATACAATGAAAAATGGATCATTGAGATAGAGGGAGGACAATACAGGCAAAGCTATAAGATCAGTCAGGACAGTGTTCAGAGTGTAGAGGAGGTAAAAAAACTCGTTACTCCGCGCCTTCTGAACAGTACCTTAGCCCGATTTTCTGGAATGCATGAAGACTTTGCAGAAGCTTTTCAGGAGTTAAAGAAGACGATATAGGATGCTTACAAAAATTTCGATAGGGATGAATCTACTGCTGATTGTTGCTGTAGGTTACCTTTTTTTTAAGATACCCGGGCAGAAAAAAACAGATAATACTGATTTGAAGGTTGCTTCTGCTTTCTCCGATACTGTTACTGTAAGAGCACCGGTTCTAGCGTATGTAAACGGCGATAGCCTGAATGAGCAGTATGATTTTATTAAAGA
>JADLBA010000019.1 GCA_020848015.1 Crocinitomicaceae bacterium
TGATGGTTCCATCATAGGAGATACCATATATATTATAGGTGCCGGTGCCAACCGCGCCGAGATCAAAAATACCAGTAGTATTAATCGCAAGTATCTGCCCTGCATTGTCGGTCAGAATGAACTCATAGGTATCATCCGGAGCGAGGCTATTGGAGATAACAGATACGATATCGGGAATATTATCATTTGCACAAAATGTTGGAAGAGGGCTGGCAAAAGAAATATCGCCGGCATGACAATTATATATAGAGAAACTGCTGCCTTTGATAAATACGCCGGAATCCAACAGACCATCTGAAATATCTGCAATAGCAAATTTAAAGGTATAGGTTTCACCTGGGACAATCGCCACCTGAGCAGTAAGCACTACAGTGAATCCATCATAACCAATAGTAGCCCCTCCGACGTTGTTTACAAACAGAGATGAATAGGCGAGCGAAACACAATTGGCAGAGTTCCCCTGAGATCCTGCTGATCCGTTATTGATAGTATTGACAGAAACAGGAAGAACGGGTAAACTCGATGGAACGATGGCAACGTTTTGGGCAGCATAATTTCCACCGGACGGATTTGGTCCCGTCACGAAAAATGCAAAAAGATCATTGAACTGTGAGCACACATACTCGTTGTACTCTTCCGATCCGAATACATATTGCAAAGTGATAAAATCACTTTCGGCTACGAAGTCGAATGTCAGAATAGCCTGGTCGCGGATTGAGTACGGCGTAAGTCCGTCGAGATCCGGATCATCAGCAAAATCTTCCTTATCCTTGGTAGTACTACCGGAGCTATTAGGGCCGATCGCGTCATTGGCATCGCCGGTGGTGAGAAGGATACCTTCGTTCAAGCCAACGTTGGTAGTGTTGCCATTAGAAAAAATTCCCGTTCCGCCGACAGCACTTTGCAACGAGACATTGGAAATGGTTACACCCGCTCCGACAATCTTATTGGCCAATTGCGTGGCGGTAGCAGTATTATCAACAGCTAACTGCGAGAAGCCCTGCAAACTACAGAGACAACATATAAAAAGCAGCAGTCTGGTAAGGTGAATGTAGAGATGTTTCATGTTTTAAATCAATTAGGCATTCAAAGTTTGGTTAGGGCTTCACGGAAGAATCGGGTTAAGTGTCGTAGCGGTATTGAGGTATGCATTCCAGTCATCTACCGTCCACGAAGGATGGTTTTCGAGCTGGAGCATCAGCACTCCTTTATTCAAATGGGGCAAGGCACGAACGATAAAACTATCGCCCGATTTATTGCTTAGAAAATCTGTCATCGCGTTGTCTGAATCAAACTGAAATTGCGAAAGATCAAAATGGTAGGAACCATTTAGTGGCTGATCCGCAGATATCTGGAGTACACCTGTTGAAGATACATTGGCAACCGGCAATTCCTGGCCAAAAGCCATACTGCCTGCGAGCAGTAAAATTGCAGAAGCCATCCAGAGAGACTTTAAGTAGCGCTTTCTTCCTTGTAAAGGAGCTACAGGTAAAACAACAAGATTTTTCATCATTTTGGGGGCACCTGTAAAACCCGTCTCAGCATACTTTTTTCCAGTGAAAAAAGTCCGCAATACATTCACAATTGAATGTTTCATTGATTTTGGAATTAATTGAACAGTTCAGTAATTAACACTAAAATATCAGCAAGTCACACTTAGCTGAAAATTCATTTTCAAGGCAAATATATCATAATTGATCGGAACGCCAAAGTAATTCATAGAAAATTTTTAAAAATTCATCCAACAGTCTGTCCGGCTCATCGAAAACCAGAAATTCGCTGTGAATCAAAATAGTAACAAGTCTATTGTATTGGTTATCAACACTTGGTCGGCATCGGATACCCGGTAACTGATCGAAATTTTTGCATGAGAGAGTGGTCTTCAGAACAAAACTCTATTGGCGATACCCTATTCATATACACGAAATACGTCACAATGTACTACCAATGGAGCTCAAGCGGTTTCCGAAAGTCGCAAATATTCCTACGGCAAAGAACTTATTCCGTCGGACTATTTCTTTTCAAATACGCTTTCTTCAATGTCAATGTCGTAGCTCGCGCTCATGGCATCGCTGGTCAACAGAGAAGATTCGCTGGACATGACAGGGGCGGTTATTTTTTCGCCTGGCCTGTAAACGGGTTGAAACGTGATGGATTTCACTTGGACGCGATAGGGATTATCATCGCTCTTGACATACATTCCTGTTATTCGCCATTCGACATTTTCCGGCACAACCACAGAGGAGCCGGCAAAAAGTGTTTTTGTCAGTTTTCTTTTTGATACTGCTTCTCCGGTCAGCTCTCCGGATGGTTTTACTGTTTTGAGAGAGTCTTGCACTGCCTTGATTCGTGCATTTCTGCGGTTTAGTTCTTCCGCATCTACCGTACCCTTTGACTGTATTTCATTTTGCATCCAGCTATTCATTTCATCGAGCATGGCCTGTACTTTAGGATGGATGTTCTGGGCATAAAGCGACTGACTGATAGTAATAGCAAGTAGTAAAAAAAATGTTCTCATTATTATAATACTGATTAATCGGGCACCTTTCTGACAACTACCGTTCCATTGTTCGTTGAAATAATATCAGGATATTCTCCACTTATATATCCGCCAATTATTAAAAAGAAAAATCAGGGGATGATATTGAACTCGATTACTGAAATAAATGTATTTGGCCCGCCCGTTTTCACTGTTGTCCCAGCCGGAATCCACATCGGCATCAGATTCGGGTTCACACCCCTGTTGGCACAGGAAAAACTCTGGTTGGTATAATTATCACTTCCACTACAATTGAGGCTGTATTTAATTATAGCGCCAGAAGAAGGCATACCAGATAATTCATTCACAATGCGCACCCCGTTCACGATCATCACTGTCGCGAAATAGCTCAGTGAAACTGAATGGTTATTTATATAGGACGGGTTTGAAAAATAATTATTGCATTTGATCCCAAGCCAGTCAAACTGGCTTGCTGCCGTAATACATTGATTCGCCGTAAACTCCGCACCGTAGATAGAAGTCGCCTTCCA
>JADLBA010000020.1 GCA_020848015.1 Crocinitomicaceae bacterium
GAAAATCAAGTCGTTCGTAGGGACCAGCCTGAATGCGGTTCTTATCCAGCTTTGGACAGCACTGATTACCATTTTGCTGCTGAAGACACTCCAAAAGGAAGCAACATACAAATGGCCCCTCTCGAATTTGGTTTCATTCATCCGGCTCAATCTACTTGTGAAGATTGACATCAAGAAATGGTTAGATAAACTATTTCTGGATGACGATGAAATAGATAAATTGGATTTACAATTAACTCTCTTCGGAAATAGAATGTGGGGGATGTTGTAAAACCTACTTTTTGACCCGAAAAACCGCGTCAATTAAGGAGCCTGATTTCAAAAATCAAACGTTTTGAACAGGTGTGGTTTAGAATTAATGTCTCAAATTGCAAAAAAATGGGGTACTCGAATAAAGTATCCCATTTTCCTTTTTTAATCGGATTAGTGATTTCATTTTAGAGTTTGGGAGTAGTATTTCTCAGCGCTAACCATGATTGAATGTGATATAAATTGTCGAGTTTATCCTAGCTGGTGAGGAAAAGCCAAAGGCGAAGTAATTCTCTGATACAGTGACTGGATTATGATCCGTGGGCTAAAAGAGAAGGGTAAGAAAAAAGGCTTCGTTGTTTTGTCATTTCCGACGGCAACGAAGCCTTTCAATTATAAATTCAGATTAGCATTAAGCATCAATCTTCGCATACTTTGCATTGGTTTCAATAAACGCCCTGCGCGGGGGGACATCATCTCCCATCAGCATTGAGAATATGTGATCGCATTCTGCTGCGTTTTCAATTGTTACCTTGCGAAGTGTTCGCTTCTCAGGATTGAGAGTGGTTTCCCACAACTGTTCGGCATTCATCTCACCGAGACCCTTGTATCGCTGAACGTTCACGCTGCTCTCCTGCCCCGCCCCTTTCAGTTCATTAATCAAGCGATCGCGCTGCTCTTCAGTCCAGGCATATTCGGCACGCTGACCTTTTTTGACCTGATAAAGCGGAGGGGTAGCGATGTAAATTCTTCCTTGCTCAATGAGTTCTTTCATGTGGCGGAAGAAGAAGGTCAGGATAAGCGTTTCAATATGGCTGCCGTCCACGTCTGCATCGCACATGATCACAATCTTGTGGTATCTGAGTTTTGAGACATTGAGCGCTTTGCTGTCGTCTTCCGTACCGATAAATACGCCAAGTGCGGTATAAATATTTTTGATCTCTTCGTTTTCGAGTATCTTGTGCTGCATAGCCTTTTCCACGTTCAGGATTTTTCCACGCAATGGGAGAATTGCCTGAAAAACCCTGTCGCGTCCTTGTTTTGCGGTGCCGCCAGCCGAATCTCCTTCGACGAGAAAAAGTTCGCTTCTTTCAGGGTCTTTTTCAGAACAGTCAGCCAGTTTACCGGGGAGACCACCTCCTGTTCCCACACCTTTGCGCTGCACCAACTCACGAGCCTTGCGTGCGGCCATACGAGCCTGCGCAGCGAGCACTACTTTGTTTACAATTTGTCGTGCATCGTTCGGATGTTCTTCGAGATATGCTTCGAGCATTTCGCTGACCACTTGGCTCACCGGTGCCACTGCTTCCTTGTTGCCCAACTTTGTTTTGGTTTGACCTTCGAACTGTGGTTCCTGGACTTTTACAGAAACAACGGCGGTCAACCCTTCACGGAAGTCATCGCCGGAAATCTCAATTTTCAATTTTTCGAGCATTCCGCTTTTTTCAGCGAAATTTTTCAACGTGCTGGTCAGCCCGCGGCGAAATCCCTGAAGGTGTGTTCCACCTTCGTGTGTATTAATATTATTGACGTAGCTGAAAATATTTTCATTGAAAGAATCATTGTACACCATTGCCACTTCAACGGGAATATCACCATCGGCACACTCCATGTGAATGATCTTTGAAATGATCGGAGAACGGTTTTCATCAAGGTACTTTACAAACTCTTCGAGACCTTCTTTTGATAGAAATTTATCAGAATGCGGTTCGCCGTTTTCATTGAGCTTCCGCATATCTTTAATTGACAGGGTAATTCCTTTATTCAAAAAGGCGAGTTCGCGAAGACGGTTAGCGAGGATATCGTAATTATATTCTGTGACATCGAAAATACTCGTATCCGGTTTGAAAGTAACGATGGTTCCCCGTGAAGCAGTATCGCCGATCATTTTAACCGGATACAGCGGTTTTCCGATGGAATATTCTTGCACCCAAATTTTACCATCGAGGTGGACTTCGGCTCTCAGCAGGGTGGAAAGGGCGTTCACACAACTCACCCCTACTCCGTGCAGACCTCCGGAGACCTTGTAAGAACCTTTGTCAAATTTTCCTCCGGCACCAATTTTCGTCATTACCACCTGAAGAGCACTTACACCTTCTTTTTTATGAATACCGACCGGAATACCACGTCCGTTATCTTTAACGGTTATAGAGTCATCTTCGTTAATCGTAACATCAATTGTATCACAGTAGCCGGCAAGGGCTTCGTCAATTGAATTATCTACCACTTCATAAACGAGGTGATGGAGGCCGCGCATTCCCGTATCACCGATATACATTGACGGGCGCATACGAACGTGCTCCATCCCTTCCAGGCTTTGAATATTATCCGCCGTGTAGTTTGAAGCAGATTTCGCTTTAGTTTCTTCGCTCATAGCAAGAGTTTCTTCCACAGTAAATTCAGAATTTGTTTATTAAGTAAAATCAATAAAAAAGGCTGCTAAAAACAGCCTGTTTTTTTAGGCACACAAAGATAAGGAAAACCCCGTCAATATTGAAAAAATACTGCAAAAAAGGTTGCTCTATTGTTAACATTTCTTCAACAGGAAAAGAGGACAGCTTAGCTCCTCGTTTTCAGTCTGTTTCGAGGAGATTAAAATGCATAAGTGAGCCCCATCAGCGCCAAAAAACGCTGGTTATTGTACAAGCTCCATCGCTGGTATTTCATTGCGAGGGCATTATTAAACTGTACCCAGGCAGAAAGTCGTTTGTTATAGCGGTATTCCACCTTAAAATTAGCATCGAGGAAGCCTTTCAGTTGGTAGTGATAGGAACTGTCGGCCAGCACTTCCACCCCTTCCACGGCTACATTTGACTTTGCCCAGCGTTTTCCTGTATAGAAAATATCTGTTCCGATTATAAATTTGTTTTTCAGGTTGTACTGCCCGCTGGCAGTGATCTTCAGACCCGGCTGGTGCCACGGGTGCTCCTGCTCGCCCAGTGTGTATTTATAGTAGTCTCCGCGTGCATTGGCCTTCCACTTTTCGCCATTGTAGATAGCGAGTTCTCCGTGAATATTCAGGGCTTTCAGATTGTCATAAACAACGATGAACTGATTTCCTACAGAATGGATCGAGTCGTTAATGAAATAGGCAAAATTTCCCCAGGAAAAATAGTTGACTCCGGCACTATAAGAAACCACACGGGAAATTGAACCGCCGATTCCGCCATAGGCATCTATCTTATTATTGCGGTTTTTCAGGTCGGGAAAATTATTGATAAATGGGTTCTGCTGATACAGCCCCAGATAAGTGGTGGGTTCAGTGCTCCCCCGTATGCCGGCGTATGGCACTACGAGACCATCAGCAATGCTGTAGCTCAGTTCAGCCAGCGGATAAAAATGTCCCGGATTGTCGGCTCTTCCTTCAATATAAAGCCCCATACCCACCGTAGCCCGCAAGTCTTTCCAGATAGTCTGTGCAGTAGGAACAAGCCGGATCACGCTGTTGTCGAAATTCCGCTCCATCACACTGTCTTCATCGGCCAGTATTCTACCATCATAGCTGAGGTCGGGTCCATAGTAGCGAAAAGCGTTGTAATTGATGCCCACATCCACGCTGAACAATTCTGAGTTGATCTTTTTGTTGCCGTTAGCGGCTCAGTCAATATTGGTTTCTCTTCCTTTAAAAAGATCATTTGTACCGCGAATGGCAAGGTCAAATCGGTAGTTTAGCTCCGATGTATCACGGTGATAGGTCTGGTAAGAGGCATTACCTCCAAACGTATTTAGACGCTGCTTCAACTGATCCATTTTCACCCTGCTGTCGGAAGCGTCAAACAAATTGTTGTCTATTCCATACCAATGATATACATTTCTTTCCCAATTAAACCCGCCCTGTATCATACTCTTCTGAAAAAAATACTTTCCCCATATCTCCGCTTTGTTGTCGCTGAAATTATCGGGAATGCTGTCTTTGTCGTTCGGGGTCACCCCACCGGCACTGCTGAGGTGCTGGTAATGCACACCGAAAGTACCATTCTTAGAGCGACCGTCGGTGTAGAAAAAATCGCCGATTGGAGTAAAAAAGGTTCCATAACCGGCCTTCACATAGCCTTTGTACAATTTTCCCAGTTTTTCATCCACATTGATTTTTGCAGCTTTGATAAGTTGGGGTTCAATAGTAGCGATCTTGCGTGTGGGTAGCGTAGTGTACTTGATACTTGTCATTTCCGACACTTGCTCTTTCACCAGCGGATTTGTGGAGAGTTTGTTCGCGTCGCGAAGAAATATCCTTCGCTCACCTTCAAACTCTGCAGATTGTGTCAGTGTTGAATCAATCTGTGCGGTAGCTCCCAGCGTCATCATCACAGCCACTAACACAAACAGGGGGTTCATTACAATTATCGTTGACCTGAATGTATCCATATTCATGTTCCTGCTCATTGTTCACCTCCTTTCAGATCAATTTCAACATCAGAACTGCCGGTTGCAGGAGAATTTCCTTTCTCCATTTCATCGAGGGCTTTCAACCGCAGATTAGCTTCATCGCGTACCCACTGCTCATCTACAGAATTCAAAATTGCATTCAATGTTGTGCGGGATTGATAATAGTCTTTCAGTCCGATATATGCATCGCTGAGCAATAGAAACCCTTTGTACTTCCATTCGTCATAGCCTGAATATTTTTCTACAAGTTGAAAAATTTCCGTCTCTGTCTTTTTGTATTCCTTCTGTTTGTATAGGATCAGCGCTAAATAATACTTTGCTTCCGCCCCCATTGCACCGCCCTTTTTTATCACTTCTTTAAAATCATTAGTAGCCCCTACCCAGTCTTCTGTTCCGGTTCTCACTTTACCGCGCCAGAGGTAAGCCGTAGTTCTAATTTCATCGGGAGTAGCAGCATCTGCGATGACCTTATTAGCGTACTCCGCAGCCTTTGCTTTATCATTTTGAAAATAGCTGCAACGCATGATTCCGATTTGTGCTTCGAGGATGTTTGTTTTCAATACTGCAACCTGTTCAAGCCGGAGATAATGTTTGAGTGCTTCGGCATAATTCTTTTTGTTATAGTTGATCGTTGCCGCAACTTTCAGTGCATCTTCGGTAAAATTGTTCAAAGGGCCTTTGAGTACGAAGGTGTATGACTCGAGTGCCTTGTCGGTTTCGCCTTTGGCGAAATAGCATTCGGCAAGTTCATAGTGTGCCTCTACTGCATAAAATGCCGGCTGAAACTGCTGCAGGTAGGAAATAAATTTGGGGATGGCCTGGTCGCATTTTCCCTCGCCGGCAAGATCATACGCATTTTGGAAAACCTGTGATTCGATATCTTCTTTGGAGATATTCAATATCTTCATACTGCTGATCTGTTTCTGGAACTCAGGGTCTTCGATTAGTGTGCTGCGAACAATGGCAGCGGCATCTTTCAATATCGGATCATTAGGGAAATTGCTGTAGAGTTTATTCCATATTTGCTTTACTCTTTCTGTATCATCTTCTTTCACATAGACAAGACAGAGGTCAACCAACGCTCTTTTTACATAGGCGCTGTTCGGGTAGTTATCTGTCAGGTCATTGTACCAAATTTTTGCTTCTGAAAGCCGCTCCTGCATCAGGTAGGTTTTGGCGAGTTCATATTTAGCATCGGCTTCGTATTTCGAATCAGGCAACTCAGAAAGGAGGTTTTTCAGCACCCACGCTTTCTGATCATTCTGGCCATTAAATCCATAGCACATCGCCTTCTGGAACATCGCATAATCTCTGTTTCCGCTTTGATTATCCGCTACTTTATCGTAATATCCAATTGCTTGAGCGTAACTCTTGGCCACATAATAACAATCGGCAATGCGAAGGTTCGCATCGTTCACTTTCCGCAGATCTTTCTGGCCATTGCTGTCTAAAAATTTTCTGAAGGCCACATTAGCGTTATTGTAGGCTCCGACGGCAACTTCGTAATTTTTCTGTTCATTGGCAATTTTAAAATTGGCATAACCAATACCGTAATTAGCCAAAGGATAGTATTCACTGTTAAAGGCCCCCGGCTCATTTAAAAAGATATTGTACCTGTCGCGTGCTTTCGAATAATCCTGCTGGTTGTAACTAATTTCTGCTTTCCAGAATTTTGCTTCTGCGGTGATCTGGGGGTTAACAGTATAAGTAAATACCTTGTCAAAGAATTTCTCTGCAGCGGCAAAATCATTGGCTTGAAAAAGTTCCACACCACGGTTATAGGCAACGATCTGATACGCCTCTTTCACATTTGAATCTTTATTTTGAATACGATCCAGCGATGCCAGCGCTTTTTCATAGTTGCGTGTTTTCATATACACATTCAGTAAAAACTCATACGCTTCATCTCTTCGCTGGCTGTTCGGGTATTTTACCAAGTATTCTTCAAATGCAGTAATGGCTTCGTGAAACGGATTATAAGACAATTCAAATGCTAGCTTTGCATAGTTGAACATAGCATCCTCCTGTATTTCCTTGTTGAATTCAAGCGCTGCTGCTTCTCCAAACGCATTGCGTGCATATTCTTTCTGCTGAAGTTTCAGGTAGCAGTCTGCAACATTGTAGGTAGAGAGTTGCCCTAACTCACTGTCTTTCCCCGTGCTCCCTGCAAACGAGTTGATTGCTTTTTCATAATTTCCGGTTCTATAATAGGCATAGCCCAACTGATAGTAGTCTTCTCGGGATATTTCCGATTTTGGAGTCGCGTCTCTAAACATTTCAAGATAAGGAATAGCCTCGCTATAACGCTCCCTGATGAAATATGAATCACCGATAAGTCGTGCGATTTCGGGTACGCGCTTCGTGGAGTTGTTCTTGGCTGAATCGAGAACAGCGGGGCCATAAACCAATACCTCGTCATACTTTTTCTGTTTATAGTATATCTGAGTAATATAGTATGGAACGATAGGGCGGAAATTCTGATCATTTTCAAGTTTCAAAAATCCCTCAATTGCTGTCTGGTAATCTCCCTGTTCGTAGGCGATATGGCTGAAATAATAAGTCGCTGCCTGCTTGTACTC
>JADLBA010000021.1 GCA_020848015.1 Crocinitomicaceae bacterium
TGCCCCCTGAATATCCGGCACCTGAATAGTTGGTTCTTCCGGCTCCACCATCACCAACCGTTACCGTGTAATTATTTCCAGGAATAACGGTATACGATGGATTGTATATTACCCCACCTGCTCCGCCGCCGCCAGCCCTGTCGTAACCTCCTCCTCCACCGCCGGCCACCACTAGCACTTCCACCGTGGATACACCCGGAGGAGCTGTCCAAGAAGTCGTGCCGGTATTTGTAAAACTCAGTAGTGTAGTTGTTGTCACTCCGCGGGTGTCGGAATAATTTCCATTGCCACACGTTCCAACAGCGCGGACTCGATAGTAATAAGTTGTTGCACCGCTCAGCCCCGTTATGGAAGCCGATGTTGTGTTCCCAGTATTCAGTCCGTTGTAACCGTTGACAAATGAAGAAAAATTGCTCACGGTAGAAACATCCAGCAGGTAAGCGGAAGCGCCCGGCACAGATAGCCAGTTGGCAGTGAACGAATTCAATGTTACATCGCTGGCTGCTGCGGTAGAAGGTGCAGCCGGCGGGCTTTCTAAAGCTACTGACAGGTTAGATGCGGTGCCGAACCCACATGCGTTACCCGGTATTACGGAAATTGTACCGTCATTGCTCCCGGCTGTTACCTGTATCATATCACTATTAGCGCCCGCCGTTTGAATCCATCCCGATGGAAGTGACCAAGTATAATTGATTCCACTAAAACCTTCTACTGAGTAGGTGAGACCAACAGTACCAGCACACGGAGATGTATCTCCCGAAATCGCTGATGGCTGCCCGGGTGCGCCGGTGCAACCGCAGCCGACTGTTTGCCATGAACTTCCGACAAAAAATTCCAAGCAGTGGGTAGTTGTATTAAAAATTGTCAGTGCTTGGTCAGGGTTTTGAATTGCATCTCTTTCCGTCTTCGTCATACGTGGCGGAAGAAATCCCTTTGAATGGGATTCTACCTCTAACATCGCAGATCCAACTGGATTGCTTTGGGTCTCACTGATTTTCACTCCCTGAGATATAAGTAGGAAAGGAATAGAGACAAGAATGCAAACAGAAAGTAACTTCTTCATGTCTTGATAGTTTCGTTAAGGTGAAAATTAAAAAATTAACTTACTGCCATACAAAGATATGTTCCGAGAGAAAAAAATCAAGTATTTCTTTTGTAATATTGTATGGACAATATTGATTCCTTACATATTTAGTAAAACCAATTTTTAATTTCAATTATATTTTTTTAAACCCCGCTGAAATGCATAATATCTGTAGAAAATGAAAAACACTCCACTCCAACGGTTGATCATGATTCTTGCAATTGCCTTATCTCCTGCTCTTGCGTGGAATAAAGCATCCGCTCAATGCAAACCCATGATTAAAATTGACAATAAAGCCGCAGTAGTAAATCCGAACGATGATTTCGGTCTGCGTTTTCCCTTCTGGCTCAACGAGGGACAAACCCTGTCCGTCGGTTCCAGCGTAAGCTCCATTTCTGTCATTGAATTTACTGAAGCAGGTGCTGCACTGGAGTATTCAGGGGTATTGAATATTACCTCTTTATCGCCGGTGTCTGTACCTTCGGGTAAAGTATGGAAGATTGAATCCGTCGCCATTGATAATAATTCTTCCTCTTATAAAACAGCTAAATTTTCCAGCGGAGGCACATATACCTGGACGGTTCCGGCATGTGCGGAGCAGATTTGTATTGAGATTTGGGGGGCTGGTGGTGGCGGAAGCGGGGCAGCATATAACGGAGGTAGTTATCCGAGCGGAGCGGGTGGTGGTGGCGGTGGATTTGGCTCCGGCTGTTTTACAGTCGTTCCAGGCTCCAGCTATACAATTAATGTTGGTGCTGGCGGAATTGGTGGAGCGGGAACTAGTAGTACAGGGGGTTCAGCGCAAAACGGCAGTTCCGGAGGAGCCTCTAATGTCGGCTCACTTATTTCCGCCACCGGCGGAACAGCAGCATTATACTCGCCGCCTGGTGGAATACCCGGCACCGGGGGCACAAGTGCGGCTGCCAGCCATGCTGTGGGTGCAGATGGCCTCGCAGGGATCGGTGCGGGCCCTGGTGGCGCGGGTGGTGCCGGCGGAAATGGTGGCGCGGGTGGTGCATCTGCATCAGGAGCCGGACAGAATGGGACTGGCCCAGGTGGTGGCGCAAGCGGTGGTGGAAATTATTACTCCGCAGGAGGAAATGGTGCCCCAGGTCTGGTGATTATTTCTTGGTAAACAGCATTCGACGCCAACACATCTTTTATCCGCAGATAAGTTCAACTTCTGCGGTTTTTTTTTAATAATTCTATTGCTGCTTATAGACGATGGGACTCGTAGAAGAGCAGCGATCGCTACCCAAGCAATGAGAATAAGAAATGACCCGTCGCCTACTTTTCCAGAACGAAGAAGAGAACTGTGCGGTACTGCCTGAGCAGAAATACCGTACTGCTTTATCCAAAGCATTTATTTGATCTGCTGTTTTTTTGCCGGAAGTATGAAATGAATGGCCTTTTCATTCATTTTTTCTGATTGATTGAAATGTATCTAAAATTATTTATATTGGCATTTTCTCGTTAGCATTGGATTTTATTTTCTTGCCATCGCGGGTATTTTCTGTATAACTATACGACCGCTCGTACTTTCTGCCTTATTTAACTGTGTTTCTTTTCTTACTTTCGGTCATAATTCTACACCCGTAATGAAATATACCATTGCAGCTTTGACACTTGCCGTTTGTGCGTTTTTGACATCAGAGAGTTATGCGCAAACCGATACGAAACAGATGAGGAAAAGAAAAGGGAAAAAAGAAACCATCAGGGAAGATAAATACGCCGACATTGTAAAAAAGTGTAAGAAATTCGACGGGCTTATTGTCCTTTACCGAGATACAGTGACGGGAAAATCTTATATTGAGATCAGCGAAGAACAATTGGGAAAAGAATTTATTTATTTCAATCACGTGGCGGATGCCGCAGTTGAAAGTGGTTATTTCCGCGGATCATTCGGCAGCAGCAAGATCATCCGTTTTGAAAAAGTCTTTGATAAAATTGATATTTTACAGGAGAATACCAGCTATTATTTTGATCCCTCTACCGAGCTTAGTCGCTCTGCCGGCGCTAATGTCAACGACCCGCTGATCGCAAGTGAAAAAATTGAAGCCATTCATAAGGACAAAAAAAAATACCTTGTTGATGGCGATGCTGTTTTTCTATCCGAAAAACTTCAATTGATAAAAAGACCTTCTCCTCCCGGAGCTACGCCCGGACCACTCGGCACTTTGAGTGCTTCAAAAACAAGATTGGACTCGATCAATAACTACCCCGAAAATACCGAACTCATTGTTTCTTATGTTTATGAAAATACCAATCCGCCTGTTTTCACAGATGCATTAGCTGATCCGAGGAATATCACCATTCGCTACCAACATACTATCCTCGGTATGCCGCAAGACAATTTCAATCCTCGCGCCGATGATCCGAGGGTGGGTTACTTTACTACCCAGGTAAACGATATGACAAGCTATTCGGCCACACCATTCCGAGATATGATTCACCGGTGGCGATTGGAGAAAAAGTACCCGGACTCCACTCTGTCTGAACCGGTCAAGCCGATCACCTTTTGGATAGAAAATACTACCCCGCGAGAGTTCCGCCCGATAATCAAGGAATCATGCGAGCGTTGGAACATTGCTTTTGAAAAAGCGGGGTTTAAAAATGCAGTTGTTTGCCTCGAACAACCCGACGATGCTACCTGGGATGCGGGAGATATACGTTATAATGTGTTGCGCTGGACATCTTCCCCTGATCCGTTGTTTGGTGGTTACGGCCCAAGCTTTGTCAATCCGCGCACCGGAGAAATACTTGGCGCTGATATCATGCTTGAGTTCGTTGCGATAACCAACAGAGTAAAAGCAGAAATGGTTTTTAAAACCACCGGTTTTATGACAGATGAATCATTGAATGCCCAATCCGCACAGTTCATAGGGCACCCTTATTCTTGTTTTGCTTCCGATATGACAAACCACGACCTTTTGTTCGGAAATACGGTGGCTTCTGTGATGGGGATGGATGAAATCGCAAAAAAAGAAATCGTAAAACAGTTACTTGGACGACTTATTTTGCACGAAGTAGGTCATACCCTCGGCCTTACCCATAATATGCGTGCAAGTACATTGCATACCGTTGAGGAAATCAAGAACCCTGAAAAAATTCGTAAAGAAGGATTGGCTAACTCTGTAATGGAGTACCCCGCGTTTAACTATCAGCTAAAGCCCGAACATCAGTCTATTTTCTGTGATGATAAACCAGGACCTTATGATCTTTGGGTAATTGAATATGGTTACAGCACCTCTCTCTCTGATTCGCTGATGGAGGCGGACAGATTGAAAATGATCACCGATAGAAGTGCCAACCATGACCTTGCTTACGGCAATGATGCAGATGATATGCGCAGCAGCGGGCGAGGTATTGACCCTGACGTAAACATTTACGATTTGAGCAGCGATCCTGTTCAGTATGCCATGGAGCGCTGCGAATTGGTAAATGCTGTACTTCCGGGATTGAAAGACCACATTCAGAAAAACAACCGGAGCTATCAGGAGTTGCTTCAGTCATTCCTTATTGCTACCGGCGAATATGCGATTCAATTGAGGGTTATGACAAGGCAGATCGGCGGCGTTCATTTTGACAGGAGTTTTGCTGGGCAGGAAACGAAACATCTGCCTTTTGAGCCGGTGAGCGAAGAAAAGCAAAGAGCAGCAATGAAGGCATTAGAAAAGTACGCTTTTGCCCCGGATATACTGGAAAAATCGAATCTCCTACTCAGCTACCTGCTACAACAACGCAGAGGATTTGATCACTTCTCGAATAACCAAGACCCTAAGATTCACGACCGTATCCTGACAATGCAGGAAGAGTGTCTCAATCATTTATTGCATCGTGCCGTATTGCAGCGAATTACTGACAGTAAATTGTATGGCAATACTTATACGCTGGATGAAGTGCTGACTGATCTTACAAATTCAATATTCCTCGCTGACCAGAAAGGGAGTGTGAACACAGTGCGGCAAAACCTGCAGGTTGAATATACGCAGCGACTTGTAAAGATCATGGATCCGGCAATAGGATACGATAATGTGAGTGTAGGTATGGCAATAGCAGAGCTCAAACGCATTGACCAGATGCAGGCTGCCGCGGCAGCTCCAGATGGTCTGACAAAAGCCCATCGCGAACACCTGCGTACCATTATTAAAAAGGCATTCGAGTCTTAGTGATTGTTTGAGCTATATCATTCAGATATCCATTGTGAATCCAAAGTATCTAAAGAATTTCTATTCAGTCATGATCTTTTTACGACTCTTTCTGTTTACTATGTTGCTGAGCTTGCCATGATAAACAAAAAAGAAGGAAAAGTATGGCTCACAAGGGAGGAAATACTAGGCGGGGTATTATTATTTAAAATAGTAAAAGTGCTAGAGAAATAATAATATAACTTTTAAATGCCAACCACCCTTTAATTGAAAAAGAAACTAATTTTATTAAAATTATTTCTATGAATATCCCTGATAGGAGCAACCCGCGGGTAGTTATTGTGGGGGGCGGGTTTGGAGGCTTGCAGTTGGCGAAACGGCTGCGGAAAAAAAGACTTCAGGTTGTATTACTAGATAAACAAAACTATCACGCTTTTCAGCCATTACTGTATCAGGTGGCTACCGCAGGGATAGAGCCGGGGAGTATTGCATATCCTTTCCGCAAGATCATTCATTTTTTTGAAGACTATTTTTTCCGCCTGTGTGAAGTGCGTGAAATTGTCACCGGAGAGAACAAGATTATTACGGATATCGGCGAATTGAATTATGATTACCTCGTTCTTGCAACCGGGGCGACTTCCAATTTTTTCGGTATGGCCAATGTTGAGAAACATGCTATGCCAATGAAGTCCGTTTCGGAAGCGCTCGACATCCGCAGCCTGATGCTGCAAAATTTTGAAAAGGCACTGCTTGTTTCCGATCTTAAAGAGCGCGAATCAATGATGAGCATTATTATCGTTGGCGGTGGCCCCACGGGGGTTGAACTGGCAGGGGCAATTGCTGAATTGCGAAAGGATATTTTACCGCACGATTATCCTGACCTCGACATTCGGGCAATGGATATTCATCTTGTGGAGGCGAACGACCGTTTGTTGAAAGAAATGAGCCAGGAAAGTAGTGAACGAGCTTACGAAGTACTTAAAAAAATGGACGTTGAGATATGGCTGAGCGCAAAGGTTTCTGATTATGATGGTACGGTTATGACTACTTCTGACGGAAAAAAAATGAAGGCTTCTATGCTGATATGGGCAGCAGGAGTGAAGGCGGTAATCCCCGCGGGCATCCCTAAAGAATCAATAAATGCGGGAAGAGTTGTTGTGGACAGATTCAACAGAGTAAAGGGTTTGTCTAATGTTTTTGCAATAGGCGACGTGGCCAAAATGAGCACGGAAAAATATCCGAACGGCCATCCCATGGTAGCACAACCGGCGATACAACAGGGTAAATTACTGGCAAAAAATATTTCCCTTCTATGCAAA
>JADLBA010000022.1 GCA_020848015.1 Crocinitomicaceae bacterium
AGCGGCTGGTGTTGGGTGAAAATATTTCTCAGGCGGCGCAATTTATAACAACCGGAGCGGCAGATATTGGCATTATTGCGTTATCACTGGCGCTTTCACCTACAATGAAAAAAGAGGGAAAATATTATATTATTCCTGAAGATAGCCATCATCCCTTGTTACAAGGTTCTATTATCACAACGCATGCAAGAGGTAATTTGCTTGCGGCTACATTTCATGAGTTCATGGAGAGTAAGCAGGCAATAGATATACTCCATTACTTTGGATTATCAGAACCCTGAGTTGTATGCCCGAATTTGCTCCCTTCCTTCTTACGTTGAAATTAGCCATCACTACTACCTTAGTGCTGGTGATCATCGGTATTCCACTGGCGTACTGGCTCTCGTTCAGGCGATCTGTGCTCAAGGTAGTTGTGGAGTCAGTAATCGGTCTGCCATTGGTACTACCGCCATCTGTACTTGGGTTTTATCTTCTTCTTGCCTTTAGCCCTGAAAATTCCTTAGGCAAATGGTTAGATAATTATTTTGATTTAAGACTTGTATTTACGTTTCAGGGTCTTGTTGTCGCTTCAGTTATTTACAGCTTACCCTTTTTGATACAGTCCGTACAGGCGGGGTTTAGAATGATTCCTTCTGCGCTGATTGATGCTTCATATACCCTTGGAAAGAGCCGCTTTACCACGCTGGTAAAAGTGATTCTCCCCAATATGAAGACTGCTCTCATAACAGGCTGTATCCTTGCATTCGCTCATACTGTTGGAGAATTTGGAGTAGTGCTGATGATCGGAGGAAATATTCCGCATGAAACACGGGTCATTTCTGTTGCTATATATGATGAAGTGCAAGCGATGAATTATTCCACCGCCAACCTGTATTCGGGAATTTTATTACTCTTCTCTTTTGTGGTCTTGATGGGTGTTTATCTCACTAATTACAGATTGCAAAAATCTTTCTCTCAATGATAGATGTCCGACTTTTAAAAATGCTTCACGGTACTGATGGAAATATGCAACTCCGGTTTGAAACGCAGATACAAAGTGGAGAATTTGTAACACTCTATGGTCCTTCCGGGGCGGGAAAATCTACTGTACTTAGGATGTTGGCGGGGCTTACCGATCCTGAAGACGGATACATTATTGCGAATGATATAAACTGGTTTGACAAAAGGCAAAAGATCAACTTGAGGCCCCAGCTTCGCTGTGTTGGTATGGTATTCCAGGAGTATTCACTTTTTCCCAATATGACTGTTCGTGAAAATCTGATATATGCTCTTGAAAAAGGACAGTCTGATGAAGTTGTAGATGAACTGCTCGACAGGATGGAACTCGGACAACTCAGATTAAAAAGACCATCTTTCTTATCCGGCGGACAAAAGCAGCGTGTTGCATTAGCACGGGCTCTCGTTCGCACACCGAAATTGTTGCTACTCGACGAACCGCTCTCTGCTCTCGACAGTGATATCAGGATGCGATTACAGGATTATATTTTAGAAATTCACCACCAACTCCACCTCACAACTATTCTTGTGAGTCATGATTACAAAGAGGTGGTAAAAATGTCTGACAGACTGATCGTATTGGAAGGAGGGAAAATAAAGAGAGAGGGAAGTCCCGATAGCATTTTTGATATAGCTCTTAACAAGAGTATAAAATACTAAACGCAACAAATAATTAAATTCTAAAATTGAAACGACCTTTCATTAACTCGGTTTTCACACAGCAATGAATATATAGTTCTAAGTGCTTAAATTAAACTTAGCGATTCTTCGTAAATAAGGAGCTATCTCCCTAAGTATATTACCCAGGCTCGAAATCCCTCCTAAGACTTGTTATGCGCGCCGGCATTAAAAGATCATTAATATCGCAGCATGAAAGAATATGTGGACAATCCCAAAAGTATTAAGTATCACGTAAAGAAATACCTTTGGAAAAACAAGCAACGATTTGAAGGAATGCGAGTGGTGGATTTTCCGGCGGGCAACGGTATTACTTCCCGAATACTAAAAGAAGTGGGCGCTGTGCCGATTCCTTTTGACTTGTTTCCCGAATATTTCAGGCAGGAGGGACTCGAATGCCGGCAGGCAAATATCCTTGAAAAAATTCCTCTAAAAGATGGATATAGTGATGCGGTAATTTGCCAGGAAGGGATAGAACATTTTACAGACCAGTTCAAAGCGCTGAAGGAGTTTAATCGCATCTTGAAAATAAATGGAAGATTGATCATTACCACGCCAAATTATTCCAACCTTCGTGCACGAATGTCCTACTTTTTATCAGAGAGTGAACGGTTTAACTCAATGATGCCGCCGAATGAAATAGATTCTATCTGGATGAATAATCAGGAAGTTAATAACGAAATTTACTTCGGTCATATTTTCCTTATTGGTATCCAGAAACTTAGAGTATTGGCGAAACTCACCGGATTCGAAATCAGACACATTCAGTTCACCCGGTTAAAGACTACTTCACTTTTCATTTTTGTATTTACTTATCCGTTTATTTTTCTTTCCTGCCTTTTGTCATACCTGAAAAATATAAATAAGGAAAAGGGTTATGAAAAATCATATCAAAGAAAAATGTACGGGGAGATATTCAGACTGAACATAAGTCCAAAAATATTGCTCGATGGTCACTTGTTTGTTGAGTTTGAAAAAGTAACAGATACTAATAACGTATGGAAAGAAGTAATAAGTGTTCAACGGGAATTTGGCACCACTTGACAAGCATTTTTCTTTATCATTGTAGCATAGAGAATTTATTATGAGTCCGGAAGAAAAGGCCCGCCGTATTGTAGATCGTATGTACATCAGCGACCCGATGTCACAATGGCTTGGAATAGAGCGGTTGAAGTATGGTGCCGGTATTTCGGTACTCCGAATGACCATTCGGAAAGAAATGCTCAACGGTTTTTCGATCGCACATGGAGGCATTACCTATTCGCTCGCCGATAGTGCTCTCGCATTTGCCAGCAATTCACATGGCATCCAGTCTGTTTCTGTTGAAACATCAATTTCACATATTGCAAGAGTGAAAGAAGGGGATGTGCTTACAACTGAAGTGGAAGAAAAAAGCCTGACCCGGCAAACCGGTATTTATTATGTTAATGTCAGGAATCAGGAGGGAAAAGTGGTGGCTCTTTTCAAAGGAATAGTGTTTCGCACAGGCAAAGAATGGGAAGTCTGACCCTTGCCACTCTATGGCACCACAAAATTTATCCCCTCGCGCACCACTTCTACTCTCACCGGCAGTTCAAATTCCAGCTCTCCATCCATTTCTATTCCTCCTTCGCCAGAGAGTTCTACTTTGTCAACACGGGCGTAAAAAACTTCTGGATGCTCAATCTTTTTACCCTTTCGCAGTTTTGGAAGATACCTCAGGTAATCAACCATCGAAACATTACCAATGATGATGAGTTCCATTTGTCCATCATAAAGGTCTGCGTTTGGAGCAATGGCCACTCCTCCGCCAAAATATTTTCCGTTGGCCAGCACAACTGTTAGCGCACGACCAGACCGGTTGATCAATTCTGATTTTACCGATATTGTTTTTTTCCGGTATGTAAAGAATGCCCTCAGTATCCCGATCCCAAACTTTATGCTCCCTGGAATTCCTGCTGGAAGTTGCTCTGTAAAATCAATCGCTACAGGTCCGAACCCCGCATCTGCAATATTGATAAAGTACCTCGACCGCTGATTTCCGGAGGACACTTTGCAGACATCTATTTTTCTTAAAGATGAAGGAATATCGCAATTCATCAGAGACTTGGTATCCGGGCGGCGGCTAAAATTCCGGATAAAATCGTTGCCGGTTCCGATGGGCAAAAGAGCCAGTGCAGAAAAATTTTTCTCAGGGAACTGATCTCTGAATTGCATCAGCCCGTTAAGACATTCGTTTAATGTCCCGTCCCCACCCGTTGCTACCACCAGGTCATAATCGGGAGCGCATTTGAAAGCCAGTCTCACCGCATCTCCACGTGAAGAGGTTGTAAAAAAAGAGCATATATACGAGTGTGTATTGTAAGCCAATATTTTTTCTGGCAGGAACTTCGTTTTTTTCTTGTTCCCGTTGAGAATGAAGGCGATGCGCATGGTCTAAAATAGGGAAGAGGTGCTCTGCTCCAAAAAGAAGGGGAAATAAAAGAGAAATGTCTTCTTTCACGCCTTACTTTTCTAAGTTTGCTCCTTATTATCTTACAGAGGAAATACTATGGAGCAAACATCAGAAAAGACCGGAAAGGTATCAGCCCTTCTTGAAAATCTCACCGAATCGGCTACACTGGCAATGGCACGCATGGGAAGGGAGCTTGCACAGAAAGGATTTGATGTGGTTAGCCTGAGCTTGGGTGAGCCTGATTTTAACACCCCCGAATTTATCAAAGAAGCCGCTCGCCAGGCATTGGATAAGAACATCACCCATTATCCGCCGGTAAATGGTTTTCTCGAAGTGAGGCAAGCGATTTCCAAAAAATTCCTGCGCGACAATGACCTTCGTTATTCAGCCGATCAGATAGTAATTTCCACAGGGGCAAAACAGTCTATTGCCAATGCAATCCTTGCTCTGGTGAACCCGGGAGATGAAGTGATCATGCCGAGCCCGTACTGGGTTAGCTATGCTGAACTGGTAAAGATCGCGGGAGGAATACCCGTAGAAGTACTCGCAAAAGTGGAGAATGATTTCAAGATAACGCCTATTCAGTTGCGCGAAGCAATTACTCCACGCTCGAAATTAGTAATATACAGTTCGCCCAGCAATCCGACCGGAACCGCTTACAGCAGATCAGAGCTGGAAGATTTTGCTTCAGTGATTAAAGAGAAAGAGGAGCTTTACGTTATCAGCGATGAGATATATGAGTTGATCAATTTTAATGGGAAAACAGCGAGTATTGCGGCTATTGAGGGTATGGCCGATCGGACCATTACGGTTAATGGTGTCTCGAAAGCATTTGCGATGACAGGCTGGAGGATTGGTTACATTGGCGCACCAAAATGGATTGCCGATGCCTGTAGTAAAATGCAGGGGCAGATTACCAGTGGTGCCAATAGTATTGCCCAGATGGCAACCAAAGCAGCAGTAGAAGCCGATACTTCAGTAGTTGATTTCATGGTGGAAACATTTCGCAAACGCCGCGATCTCGTCTATCATTTACTGAAAGAAATTCCGGGAATAAAAGTAAACCTCCCCGATGGAGCATTCTATTTTTTTCCTGATGTATCAGCTTATTTTGGAAAACAATTTAATGGACAGATAATCTCCAGCGCATCCGATCTCTCAATGTACCTTCTGAAAACCCAGCTCGTAGCGGTAGTTGCGGGTGAGGCATTTGGTGATGAGAATTGCATCAGGATAAGCTATGCAGCTTCTGAAGAAGTACTCCGCGAAGCCATTGCCCGCATTGCGAAGGGGTTGAATGAATTGAAATAATTTTGCAAAAGAATATTTAAAGAAATTGAAGGAAGAAACCATTTTATCAGTTTTTGAAAAGTTCAATTCCCTGACGGCGCTGGTAGTTGGAGATGTGATGATTGATGCCTATTACTGGGGAAAAGTAGAGCGAATTTCGCCCGAAGCACCTGTACCCGTAGTTCATGTACAGCATAAAGAGACCCGGCTGGGCGGTGCAGCTAATGTGGCTCTGAATGTGCAAAGCCTCGGAGCAAAAGCTATTATCTGCTCCGTTGTCGGAGACGGATCGAAGGGCGATATTTTCAGAAAAGCATCAAAGGAAAGTGGTTTTACAACTGAAGGAATCATTGATTCCACAGACCGGATGACAACAGTCAAAACCCGAGTAATATCCGGCGGGCACCATATTGTGAGAATTGACGAAGAGATTACTCGACCCCTGTCTTCAACTGATGAGCGAAATCTGCTGGATTGTATCCAGAATATTCTCCAGCGGCAAAAGGTGGATGTGATTATTTTTGAAGACTATAACAAAGGTGTTCTCACTGAAAAGGTGATTGAAACAGTTCTGAAATGGGCTCAGGAAAAAAACATCCCAACAGCGGTAGATCCCAAGAAGGATCATTTCCTATTCTATAAAAACTGTACATTGTTTAAGCCCAACCTGAAGGAGATGCGGGAAGGGCTGAAAGTAAGTATTGATTCGGAAGACCACGAAATGCTCAAAGCGTCAATGGAATCGCTGAAAAATATTCTGAATAACAGGCATACAATGGTGACACTTTCGGAATACGGAATGGCTAGTTATGATGGAGATACATTTTTTCATGTACCGGCACATCAACGCGAAATACTCGACGTATCTGGTGCCGGAGATACGGTAATCGGAGTGGCAGCACTTGCGTTGGCCGCAGGATTATCACAAAGAGACTTTACACGGCTGGCTAATCTCGCAGGAGGTCTTGCCTGCGAAAAAGTTGGCGTAGTGCCGGTAGATAAAGCAAAACTGATCGAAGAGGCGATGAACACCTTGGCAGAATGAGCTGGCAACATTTCAGGGAAAAGGTTAACCTGTTCTTGTTCAGGAACAAACCAGTCGTACTGAAGATTTTCAAGGGAACCAATATCGCTGTAAACCTTATTGCCCTAAGTTCCGTACTCTGGATGTACGGCTTCAGACTTAGTCCGGAAGAAGAACAACTCGCGATTCGTATCATACGATTTTCCTTCGGATTTTACATTATACATTATTTTATAAGATTTATTTATGACTTTAATCCCATCGGATTTATAAAGTCAACTTGGTTTGAAGGGCTGATGATTTTTATTCTTCTTTTCGAAGGCATCAGTCATACTTTCTATGATACACTGTGGATCGGTAAAATCTTTGAAAATTTTGGGTTTACAGGTTATACGGGGATCAGCCGCGTTATTATTCAGGTGTACTTTCTTATGGTCTTTGTGATCGAGTTTGTAAGAAATAATGAATTTTTTCCACGGATACGTCTTAATCCTGCATTCATTTTTGTACTGAGTTTTATTTGTATCATACTGGGAGGAGCACTGCTACTGATGCTCCCGGAAATGACCGTCAGACCGGGAAGTATGCCCTTTGTTGATGCGCTTTTTACTTCAACAAGTGCAACCTGTGTCACCGGACTAATGACGGTTGATACGCACACCGCTCTTACATTCAAGGGGCAGTTCGTCATTCTTTGCCTGATCAAACTCGGAGGAACCAATATCATTGCGTTTGGAGGCTTTCTCTCTCTCGTTAGCAAAATTGGGGTAGGAGTAAAGCAACACAAAGTGATCGAAGGTTTTGTCGCAAAGGACAATATTCTTTCTGCCAGTGGTATGCTTGGAAAAGTAATTCTCTGGACGACCTCAATCGAATTATTAGGGGCGACCGCTCTCTATTTTCTATGGTCGCCAGGCGTTTCGTGGTACGATACCGGTGAAAGAGTATTTTACTCGGTATTTCATGCTGTATCAGCATTCAATAATGCAGGAATCTCCTTGTTCCAGGATGGGTTATTCAATGAGTCCGTCAGGTTCAATTATCTCGCCCACTGGGTTATTATTCTCGAAATATTTTTCGGTGCGCTGGGTATTCTCGCCATATTTGATCTCTTTGAGCCATCTAAACTGCGCGACCGTTTGAAACATCCGTGGAAGCAAATACAATTTTCCACTAAGATCGCTCTTTATGTTTCGCTGATGCTGATTGTTTCCGGAGCATGTATTTTCTTTTTCCTCGAAAAGGACGGTGTGCTTGCCGGCCAGAGCCTTTTTGGCAAGATTACGGGGGCGGTATTCCAGACTGTTACACCAAGAACCGCCGGATTTAATACAGTGAATATTTCTATGATGGGTGTTCCTGCGGCCATCCTTACCATCGGCCTGATGTATGTGGGTGCCAGTAGTACTTCCACAGGTGGGGGCATTAAAACAAGTACTCTCGCAATCATCTGGTCTGATATACGCACAGTTATGCTCGGTAGGGAAAGAGCGGTGCTGTGGAAAAGAACGATTGGCCACAACCTTAAAAGCAGTGCATATTCCATTGCAGTGATCTACATTGTAATGATCTTTCTTGGGACTTTTTTGCTCAGCATTACCGAAAAGGCTATTCTGCAAATGCCGGGAAGATCCCTTCTCGACCTGATATTTGAAATTGTTTCTGCTTATTGTACCGTTGGTTCAACCCTGGGAATTACCGGACTTTTAACAGTTGTGGGAAAATACATTGTAATAGCCTGGATGTTCATTGGCCGCGTCGGAACATTTACCATCGCTTTTGCACTTGCGGGTAAATTCTCGAAGGAAAATTTCAAATACCCGGAAGCAGAATGCATGGTTGGTTAAGATATGGAACAGATAAAAATTTTGTGAATGGAATGATTATAAAGGAATGTTTGATTTTACAAATTGGAATTTTTATGCAGAGGAGTTCCTTTGTAAGAAAAACCTCAGTATTATACAATCAAAAATCCCATTGCAAAAGTCAACACGATGAATTTTTAGGAAGAAACTAATCTCTACTGGGAAGTTTTATGATATTTAACCGATGAGCAATACCATCACACCTTACAATCAGGCCGGAAAGAAAAAGGAAGTCGAAAAAATGTTCGATAACATAGCACACAGCTATGATTTTCTGAACCATTTTTTTTCACTGGGCATTGACAGATTGTGGAGAAAAAAAGCGCTGCGTATTCTCAGTGAAGAATCTCCTTCAATACTGTTGGATGTGGCTACCGGTACGGCGGACTTAGCCATTGCCGCTAAGGCCATGGGGATCGCTAAAGAAAAGATTATTGGTGTGGACATCAGCGAGGGAATGCTTGAAATTGGAAGAAAAAAAATTGAAGAAAAAAACTGGACACCTTACATTGAACTGATAAGAGCCGATTCCGAAAACCTGCCTTTTAATACCGGAACTTTTGACGCATTCACCGTTGCATTTGGTGTCAGAAATTTTGAAAACCTTGAAAAAGGAATGAGTGAAATGCTTCGTGTGCTAAAGCCGGGAGCATCGGGTCTGGTTCTTGAATTTTCGCGACCTAAAAAATTTCCTTTAAAACAGACCTTCCACATATACTTCAAATTCGTGATGCCCTTTTTCGGGAAGATCGTGTCAAAAGACAGGCATGCATATTCTTATCTCCAGGAGTCTGTCCAGGCTTTTCCGGAAGGAAATGATTTTATCTCGATCATGGAAAGGCTCGGTTATCGCGAGGTTCGGCATATTTCTCTGTCGGGTGGTATTGCAAGTATTTATATTGGAAAAAAATGAAAGCTGAGGTTCTTCCTTCTGAATTGAGCGGGGAAACAACGGTGGCAGGAAGCAAGAGTATTGCCCAACGCGCAGCGGTGTGCGCCCTGATGGCTGCCGGGGAAAGCGAAATTTCTTTTTATCCGGAGAATGATGATTGTGCTGTAGCCATTTCTATTGTGCAGCAACTCGGAGGAATAGTAACCCGCTCCGGTTCATCGGTCTTAATAAAAGGGGGGTACCCGGCAAATTTTCAGGCAGGAATTAAAAACCCCCGGCACATTATTTCCTGTGGAGAATCGGGACTTTCAGCGAGAATGTTTACCTCGGTGTCTGCTTTAAGCAATGAAGAAATTAAAATTACCGGCAATGGCAGTCTGCTGAAAAGACCTTTTGGAGAATTTGAAAATTTCCTGCCCGGGCTGGGAGCCTCTGTCTCTACCAATAGTGGGCGGCTGCCGGTCACCGTTAAGGGCCCCCTCAGAGGCGGGAATGTCTCGATAAACGGAGCACTTTCATCACAATACCTCACTGGAATTCTATTGGCAGCAGGACAAGTAAAAAACGATACGGTAATTTCAGTAGAAAACCTGAACAGCAAACCGTACATTGATCTCACGATAGAGGTAGCCTCTTGTTTTGGTGTGAACATCCGGCATAAACACTACTCTCTCTTTTCAATTAAAGGAGGGCAGCATTACAAAGCAGCCGACCTCGATGTAAGTGGCGACTGGAGCGGTGCTGCTTTTCTACTCGTAGCCGCCGCCTTGTGCAGCGAATGGGGAATTACCATCAATAATCTGAACAGGAACTTTACACAGGCCGATAGTGCGATTGTGGATGTATTGCGCAAATGCGGGGCAATTGTTTCAGAGAAGAAAAATTCGGTGACAGTTAAAAAAGGCACTGTTAAAGCGTTTGATTTTGATGCTACCGATTGCCCTGATCTTTTTCCTGCCCTTGTGGTACTTGCTGCATTTTCTGATGGAGTATGTACTTTGAAAGGAGCAAAACGGCTGGTGTATAAGGAGAGCAACCGAGCCAAAGTTTTGCAGGAAGAATTTGCCCGTACCAATATCCGAATAGTTGTTCGGGAAGATGAAATGAAGGTGTATCCGGGGCACCCTTGCCCTGCCATTATCTCTTCTCATAATGACCACCGGATTGCAATGGCAGCAACCGTTCTGGGACTCGCAGGATCAAAAATTACTGTTAATGGCGCAGAAAGCACCGCAAAATCCTTTCCTGCTTTTTTTGAGACAATGCAAAAACTTGGAGGGAAAATACGGTTAAAGTAGCGTTATATTCGCGCCACAGGGAAAAGTGATTTAAGTGTATCGCTATGAAATTTTCAGCCGAGCAGATAGCAGGAATGCTGCAGGGAACAGTTGATGGAAACCCTGAGGTATCGGTTAGCAGCCTCTCCAAGATAGAAGAAGGATGTCCCGGTACTCTTACTTTCCTCGCTAATCCTAAATATGCGCCTTACATCTATTCGACTGGGGCATCAATTGCTATCGTTCCTAAGGATTTTACTGCTGAAAAGCCTCTGCCGTCTTCTCTTACTCTCATCAGAGTAGAAGATGCCTACGGCAGTTTTGCGAAATTGCTCGAAGCCTATCACAATCTTCGCCGTCCGCAACCCGGTATTCATCCTTCCGCACAAATTGACGAAACGGCGGTCGTAGGCGATAATGTTTACATTGGCCCGAACGCAGTTGTGTCCGGACATGCAAAAATCAGCAACGATGCTATAATTTATGCCGGCTCTTACATCGGTGATGCAACGAAAGTAGGGGAGCGCACGGTCATTTTTGCAGGGGTGCGCATTTATGCTGATTGCATGATCGGTAATGATTGTACCCTGCATTCAGGTGTTGTCATTGGTGGCGATGGTTTTGGCTTTAACCCGAATGCTGAAAACAATTATGCAAAAGTACCCCAGACAGGAAATGTGATCATTGAAGACCATGTGGAAATTGGCGCTAATACAACGATTGATCGCGCTACTCTTGGATCAACCATAATCCGTAAAGGAGTGAAACTCGATAACCTCATACAGATAGCGCACAATGTAGAAATCGGGGAGAACACTGTAATCGCCGCACAGACGGGTATTTCAGGATCAACGAGAATTGGAAAAAACTGCATGATCGGTGGGCAGGTGGGAATCGTTGGCCACCTCACCATTGCCGACGGAACGAAAATTGCCGCACAGAGTGGTATCGGAACCGACATCAAAACACCAGGAACAATAGTGCAAGGGTCTCCCGCTTTTGCAATCATGGATTATAAAAAATCATATATAGGATTCCGCAGACTTCCCGAATTGCTTAGTAAAATTGATCAGTTGCAAAAAGAGATCAATGAACTGAAAAAATCGAAGCAATAACCTCAGCTCACAGCGAATAGGATTATCAGTGAGTGCTATTTTCGAAACCAGAGCATTTGTCAGTCATCTTCTGAAAGCACGAGGCAAGCACAGCGTTCATTCACCGTACGTTTTTGACCTGCTCACAAAAGTCCTTCCCCGGTCTATCGCTGAAATTGGATCAGAAAAAATTGAATTGCTCAGGAAGGAGTTTGTTCTCAGTAACGAGATGATTGAGGTAGTAGATTTTGGCGCAGGCTCACGAATGTCAAACGACCGGCATAGGTCTCTTTCCTCCATTGCAAAAAAGGTTGCGGGATCAAAAAAGCAGGCTCATGCTCTGGCAAGCATTGCGAAATTTCTGCAGCCTAAGGTCATAATTGAACTCGGTACCAGTCTCGGATTTACGACTGCATATATCGCAGAGGCTGCACCATCAGCCAAAGTGTGGACAATGGAAGGAGCACCGGCTATCGCTGCGCTCGCTGAAAAAAACTTCCGCAGTCTGGATATTGAAAATATCGAAGTGGTTACAGGTGCTTTTTCCGAAACACTCGAAAGTGTTTTGGAAATGGCAGGAATGCCCGATTTAGTAATTATGGACGGACACCATCTCTATCAGCCAACGGTTAATTATTTCGGTAAAATTTCAAAGCGCATAAAAAAGAACGGAGTGGTAATACTCGACGATATTCATTGGTCAAAACAAATGGAAAAGGCTTGGGACGAAGTGTCATTAGCCCCGGAAGTTGGCTTCAGCATTGATTTTTTTGATTTTGGTATGCTCGTCTTTCGCACGGATGTTGAAAAGCAACACTTTGTTTTGCGGCTCCCATGACCTCTTTTATTTACGTATTTATTCCTGTTATCTCATTGTCTAATCGAAGAAAGTACTTCGACTGGCATTGATTTTGGGTACATTTACCGCGCTGCATAAAGAATCGCAGCGATTCAAAAAATACAATTAAACCAGCAATCCGATGAAAAAAATTATTGGCATTTTACTTTTTTCAACACCGTTTTTTTTCTACTCACAGACAAAAGGAACAACAGCTACAGCGCCTGCACCTGCTGCTGGAACACGAGAGACAGCAAAAGCGCCCGCCGGACAGAGCAAATTTGGTGTTTTCAATCCCGAAACAATTTATATAGAGTTGATTGTCGGCGAAACCACGATGGGCACCAGTATTCGGGTAGATTATGGAAGAGAATTGCTGAATGGATTAAATGATAAGGAACTGATTAACCAGATTTCAGACCTGCGGTCAGCCAGTTTTTCTTCCGTTCCCGACGCAATGAATTACTTGACCAGCATTGGCTTCCGTTACCTTTCCAGTTACAATGTGACGGTTAATACCAAGAGTGAGGCACATCTGCTGTTCGATCGCCGCCTTTCCAGAAAAGCGGCAAATAATGGGCAGTCTGGTGTTACCCCGGCAATCCCCGCCACGCCTTCTGTCCCCGCTTCCCCTGCTAACAAAGGAGTCAATGAGCCAAGACCCTCAAAAGCTGTAAAACCGGAAACAAAGGATAAAAAATAACAACCTCTAACTTATGGGTAAAAGGCTGCCAACAGGCAGCTTTTTTTATTGAGACCCGAAAGAAGTGTCAGTTCTGCCTTTTCGATTGGACAGGTTACTCATTTAAAACTGTCAAGTTTTCATACTGTGGCAGTTTTTTTTCTGATGGCACCATGATTGACCAGCGCGGCAAAACAAACGAATAAAACAAACTTTAAAATGAGTAAAATAATTGGAATTGACCTAGGTACAACGAATTCCTGCGTCTCTGTGATGGAGGGAAACGAGCCGGTTGTAATCGCAAATGCAGAGGGCAGAAGAACTACTCCTTCGATCGTTGGATTTGTAGAGGGAGGCGAACGCAAAGTAGGTGATCCTGCAAAACGTCAGGCCATCACTAACCCTACTAAGACGATCTATTCTATCAAACGCTTCATGGGCAATAGCTATGATGAGAGTCAGAAAGAAGCAGCCCGAGTTCCCTATACAGTAGTGAGGGGAGACGGTAATACTCCGCGTGTCAAAATTGACGATCGCCTTTATACGCCACAGGAAATATCTGCAATGGTTTTGCAGAAGATGAAAAAGACTGCCGAGGATTATCTGGGGCAGGAAGTAACCGAAGCAGTTATCACTGTTCCAGCTTACTTCAATGACTCACAGCGCCAGGCTACAAAAGAAGCCGGCGAGATTGCCGGACTGAAAGTGAAAAGGATTATTAATGAGCCTACAGCGGCGGCTCTTGCATACGGGCTTGATAAAAAGGCACACGACATGAAAATTGTCGTTTTCGACTGTGGTGGTGGTACCCACGACGTTTCAGTGCTTGAATTAGGCGACGGCGTTTTTGAAGTACTTTCTACCGATGGCGATACCCACCTCGGAGGTGATGACTTTGACCAGGTAATAATTGACTGGCTGGTACAGGAGTTCAAAAATGAAAACGGAAATATTGATCTTACAAAAGACCCGATGGCTTTGCAACGCCTGAAAGAAGGTGCGGAAAAGGCTAAGATTGAATTATCCAGCGCATCGAGTACCGAGATCAATCTACCCTACATCATGCCGGTGGACGGTATTCCGAAACACCTCGTAAGATCACTGACCCGCGCAAAGTTTGAACAACTTGCCGACAGCCTGATCCAGCGCACCATTGCTCCCTGCCAATCAGCACTGAAAAAAGCAGGACTGAGTGTAAATGATATCAAGGAGATCATTCTTGTAGGAGGTTCTACGAGAATCCCAGCCATTCAGGATGCAGTGAAAAAGTATTTTGGCAAAGAACCGAGTAAAGGTGTGAACCCTGATGAGGTGGTGGCGATTGGCGCTGCTATACAAGGTGGCGTTCTTACCGGTGAGGTAAAAGATGTCCTTCTTCTCGATGTTACTCCCCTTTCACTGGGAATTGAAACAATGGGCGGCGTATTTACTAAGCTGATCGAGGCTAATACTACGATCCCCACAAAAAAATCAGAAACATTTTCAACGGCTAGTGACAATCAACCCAGCGTTGAGATTCATGTGCTGCAGGGAGAGCGTTCAATGTCGAAGGACAACCGAACCATCGGACGTTTTCACCTCGATGGGCTTCCTCCTGCACCGCGTGGTATTCCTCAGATCGAAGTAACCTTTGATATTGATGCTAACGGGTTGATACACGTTTCAGCGATGGACAAAGCGACAAATAAAGTACAGTCTATCCGTATCGA
>JADLBA010000023.1 GCA_020848015.1 Crocinitomicaceae bacterium
AAGCACCCTCCTGCTATGAATGGCTCTTCCTTTCATCTCAATGTGGAATTTTGGCTCCCTGCTGAATCCATCGTTTCAGCACCATTCTTTCTTCATCGGTCATTCCTGTCTTGTTGCCCTGCGGCATCGTTTTAGTATCCACCGCCCGAATCAATATTTTATCTGTCATGCTTTGAATTTGTTCCGGTGTATCGTACATCACACCGTTCGGAGCAGAAGTCCACTGATCGTCGGTGGGGGCAGAAGAGTGACATTGGACACATCGTTGCTGAAAAATAGCATTGACTTCAGTGAAGGGTACCGGGGGAGATGCTTCCGTTGTTTTCTCGAAAGCAGGAGAGGTAAAAAGCGCTAACAGCAACAGCATCAACACAGATACGATGAGAATGTATCGCTTCACTATGCCCCGCTCTACAAGGTTCCAGTAGTGTTTGATCCCCGCGCTCGCCACGGTCATTACCATCAGTACTATCCAGTTGAATTCGTTTCCGAAAGTGCTCGGAAAGTGATTGCTGATCATGATAAAAATGACCGGCAGTGTAGTGTAGTTATTGTGAAGCGACCGTTGTCCCGCCTTTTTGCCCAAACTCGCATCGAGCGGCATACCGGTGACTGCCGCTTTAACTAATGCTTTTTGCGAAGGAATTATAACAAAGAAGACATTCGCCGCCATGATTGTTCCGAGCAGCGCTCCCACATGAATAAAAGCTGCACGCGGGTTGAACACGTGGGCGAGGAAATACGAAATTACCGTGAGAATAATCAGCCCAACAATCGCAAATAATTTCGGTTTTGCGATCAATGGTGACTTGCACATTCGATCGTACAGTATCCATCCTAACACGAGGGTTCCTATACCGATCGCTATTCCCGTACCGGATGAAATATCAGCCACTGACTTATCAATGAGGAATGATTTCGCGTCCATGTAATAGACAATGAAAAGCAGACCTGCTCCCGTCAGCCAGGTGAAATAAGCCTCGTACTTGAACCAGTGAAGGTCGCGGGGGATGATCTGAGGCGCTACTTTATATTTTTCGAGAAAGTAAAATCCGCCACCATGTATCGCCCAAAGATTACCGGCCAGCTCTTCGCGCACATTGTGCGTTCTGTTGAGATTATTTTCGAGAAAAATGAAATAAAATGAAGCTCCGATCCACATAATACCCGCAACTACGTGTACCCATCTCACCATCAGGTTGAGCCACTCCATAGCAAACCCCTGTACCGGTGTTCCCTTTGCACCAACGTAAATAAGATATAAAAAGATGATTCCAAAGCCGATGTATTTCAGCGCACCCTTTGTGGCTCCGGCTCGTTCAATGGCTTCATTATTTTCATACTCCGCCAGTTTGGTCAGTTCCGATTCTTTTAATTGAACAGCCGCCTTGTACAGATTGTTATATATGATATACGCTACCGCAAAAAGTATAAGAACAACAATAATATATGGCCATCCGGGATCAGAGGCCAGCTTGCCGAAATATCCCTGCGATTCCTGCATTTTTCCTTCCGCCGGGAGGGCGGAGGTTGAATGGATATTGGATTCGCTAATCACCGGGGTATCTATTGCGGTGATTGAAACATTTTCTCCTGCTACTGCAAGTCCGTGAGCAGTAACCTGCAGCGAGAACACAATCAGTGAAAGGAAAAACACGCCTTTCATAAAGGCGTTTCTGAGAAAAATATTCATCCGTCAGTTTTACATTTTTTGCATCTGCAATAATACTACATTCTGTGAAGGAGCATTAAGAAATGCCCTTGCGCTAACCCGCGCCTCACGGGATTTTTATTCCCATAGCGAATTTATTCAAAAAGGGAGTCAGTGCGGCTTACCGACCTACACCACTACATTCACTATTCGTTTTGGTACAACAATGATTTTTTTCGGTGATTTTCCGTCGAGGTATTTGCCGGTTTGTTCATGGGCAAGAACAGCTTTTTCAATTTCAGTTCCCCGCATATCAGTAGGGAGAGAGATAAAAAATCGGGTTTTCCCATTGAATGAAACAGGGTACTCAAAGTCAGTGTCCTGAAGAAATTCATCGCAAAACGGTGGCCATGCGGCAGTTGTAATGCTTGAAAACTCCGTAGCATTATCCCTCATTTTCTGCCATAATTCTTCGGAAATGTGCGGTGCATAGGGTGATAATAACACGCACAGCGGCTCAAGCACTGATCGCTTATTGCACTTGGTCTCCTGCAGTTCATTCACCCCGATCATCAATGCACTCACCACTGTATTCCACGAAAAACGATTCAGCTCTTCTGTCACTTTTTTAATGGTTTTGTGCAGTGTCTTCAGTTCCTGTTTTGAAGGCTCCTCATCACTCAGTTCAAAAATATTTTTACTGTTGTGAAAGAGTCTCCAAAATTTTTTTAGAAAATGATGTACTCCGGTAATGCCATTTATATCCCACGGCTTACTCTGTTCGAGTGGGCCGAGAAACATTTCATAGCATCTCAGGGTATCGGCACCAAATTTCTCCACCAATTCATCTGGAGTTTGAACATTGAATTTCGACTTCGATATTTTTTCGATTTCACTGCCGCAGATAAATTTCCCCTCATCGTTTAAAATAAATTCCGCGTTGGAATATTCGGCGCGCCATTTCTTGAATGCTTCAATATCGAGCTGATCGTTGTTTACCATGGAGATATCAGCGTACAGAGCCTGTGTTTCGTACTCCGCTATTTTATCTGCTGAGACAAACTGTTTGCTGTCTTTGATACGATAAACAATGCTGCTCTTTCCCAGTATCATTCCCTGGTTGATCATTTTTTTGAACGGCTCGTCGAATCCTATGTAACCTAGGTCATAAAGCACCTTGGTCCAGAAGCGCGAATACAACAAGTGCCCTGTGCCATGTTCTGCGCCGCCCACATAGAGATCTACCTGATTCCAGTATTCGGTTTTTTCACGGGATGCGAATTGATCTTTATTTTTAGAATCCATATAACGCAAAAAATACCAGGAAGACCCCGCCCATCCGGGCATGGTATTGTATTCAAAACGATATTTGTCAGCACCTTTTTGATACTCCCAGTTTTCCGCCCGTGCTAATGGGGGATCACCGCTTTCGGTAGGAAGGTATTTATCTACTGCCGGCAGCAAAACGGGAAGCTCATGGTCTGGTACTAAATAAGGTGTCTCACCCTTGTAAAAAATGGGAAAAGGCTCTCCCCAGTAGCGCTGTCGGCTAAATACGGCATCGCGGATTCTATAATTGATCCGCTCTTCGCCGATCCCTTTTTCTCTGATTGCTGCGATCATTTTCCGGATCGCTTCATATCCGGTAAGACCATTGAGGAACTGGGAATTGGACAAAACAGATTCTTTGGACGTTTCTGCTTTTTCAGAAAGATCAACTCCTTCAAAGATGGATAGAATAGGGAGGTCGAATTTTTTTGCAAAATCGTAATCGCGCTGATCGCCCGCCGGAACAGCCATGATAGCGCCGGTTCCATAACCGGACAAAACATATTCACTAATCCAAACGGGAATTTTTTCACCGGTAAAGGGATGGATCGCATAAGCCCCGGTGAACTGCCCTGTAATATTTTTTACTTCCGACTGGCGATCGCGTTCCGACTTCAGCTTCGCAGAAGCTATATAATTTTCTACCTCTTTTTTGTATTCTGCAGTGCTAATTTTTACTACTAAATCGTGTTCGGGGGCAAGGGTCAGGAAACTGACACCAAAGAGTGTATCCGGCCGGGTAGTAAATACCCTGATTACTTCATTGTGGCCATCAACAGCAAACCTTAGTATGGCTCCCTCGGAGCGTCCAATCCAGTTGCGCTGAACTTCCTTAATACTCTCCGACCAGTCTATGCGTTCGAGGCCTTCGAGAAGCCGTTCTGCATAAGCAGAAATACGCATACTCCACTGTCGCATTTTTTTCTGCTCTACCGGATATCCGCCGCGCTCGCTCACTCCATCTTTTATTTCGTCATTGGCAAGCACCGTTCCCAGGGCCGGGCACCAGTTTACGACAGAGTCTGCGAGGTAAGCAAGCCGGTATTGCATCAGTACTAATTGCTGTTGCTCTTCGTTCATACAACACCAATCGGCAGCAGAAAAATCGCCGCTCCACTGCGGGCTGAAAAAAGGAAATTTTGAACGGTCAATCTGTTTATACCAGTCGTCTTCTATCGCGGCGTTTACGTTGTAATTTCCGTTTTCTTTGAATCGTTCGATCAGCGAATAAACAGGCTCGGCGCGTTTTGTATCGTTATTGTACCATGCGTCGAAGATCAGGCTGAATATCCATTGTGTCCAGCGATAATAGCCGGGATCACTGGTTTGTACTTCCCTGCTCCAGTCGTAAGAAAACCCGATTTTATCTAATTGCTCGCGATAACGCGCAATGTTCTGTGCGGTGGTAGTAGCAGGATGTTGCCCCGTCTGGATAGCGTATTGCTCTGCGGGCAATCCAAAACTGTCGTATCCCATCGGGTGAAGCACATTGAATCCAAGGTGTCTTTTGTAGCGGGCGTAAATATCGGAAGCAATATAACCGAGTGGGTGGCCGACATGCAATCCGGCTCCGCTGGGATACGGGAACATATCGAGCACATAGAACTTTTCTTCCTCATTGCTTTCGCTTACTGTATATGTCTTTTTTTCGCGCCAGATTGTGCGCCATTTTTCCTCTATCTTCCTGAAGTCGTATTCCATTTATTACCCGGTTAAGAAATGGGTGTGCGAAGATATGGAATAGCAGAAAAGAGCCGGTAAAGCCGGTAAACAGGAAATATTTTTGGGGTAGAGACGCAATGTATTGCCTCTCTGCATTTGATAACGCCATTTTTTCAAAAAAAATTTCCCCGCTTCGCGGGAACCACTTATAGTTAAATTATTACTTGTTGTTGATATGGTTTTAGTTCCATGTTACTTTTCAAAAATTAATGATTGCGGAAGCATTAGCAAGAAGGGTATTCCTCTTTCATACTTCAATTCTTCATAAAACAATCCAACACGAGCCAGATTGTGATAATACGTTTTCAGATTGTTGTAGTAGTACAATTCGCTTGGAATATACCAGGCCTTTTCCCCTAATTTTGATGACAGAAACCATTTTTCAAGCAATCTTGCAGTTCTTCCATTACCATCATTGAACGGATGAATTTTCACAAACACTAAATGAATCAACGATGCATAATAAAAAGCTTCTTCAATTTTTAGATTAACCTCTATTAAATTATTTAACTCACTCCAAAATCTTTCATATTCTTTTTGCACCAATTGAGCGGATGCCGCTTCATATTCCACACGCTGTGATTGTTGCTCCATTATCAGCATGTTGCCTTTTCGTATTTGACCTCTTTGTTGTTCGGGCAATAAGTGCAGGGTAGCAATAGCATGGCATTTATGAAAATGGTCTTTCGTTAAATGGTTGTCTTTTGCAAATTCGTATGCTGCGTACAAGTCATTTGGCTTTTCAGTTAGGTTAGGCAGGTATTCTATATCAAGCATTTTATGTTTTACATAACTATCCACTTCAAGCGTTTCACCTTCAATTTTTGAAGAAGACATAACTGAAACGGCTGTAGCGAATTTAAAATTCTCAGCAGTCCATTCTCGTGTTTTTATTTTTTCAAATTCTTTATCCAGCTCCACATCAAGTAACGAAAGCCATGTGCTGTAATGCGTATCGGTAAGTAGCTTTTCCATATCTTTAAAATCTTGTTATATCCCGTGGGATTTTCTTGAAAATGATGTTGTGCTTCGTCAT
>JADLBA010000024.1 GCA_020848015.1 Crocinitomicaceae bacterium
AGTATTGTGAACCTCTGTCGCTGTGATGAATGAGGCGTCCCAGTTGTGGATTACTACCGAGTGCCATCTTCAATGCTTTGACGCATCCGTCTGCTGAAAGTGTTTGTAACAGGCAGAAGCCAACAATCTTTCTGCTATAAGCATCAGTTATCAGGGTAACCGTCCGACGAACTGCATATTGCCATAACGTAAAATTGCTCTTTTCTTTCAGGCAAAATTCACGTCATGAAAGTTACTAAAATAACAAGGAGGAAGTACACAGAGCAGCAGGTCCGGGAATATTTGCAGCAGTTTGAGTCGAGCGGGATGAACCGTTCGCGTTTTGCAAAAGTCAACCGGATCAATTATTTCACATTTATCGGCTGGCTTGACAAGAGGAGTCGGCTTAAAGGATCCGGGGACAATGAAAAATTTATTCCGGTTTCTATTCCGCAGTCCGAAGGTGTTTTTGCCGAAGTGCAAATGAAGAATGGCAAGCGCCTTATTTTTCACCAGGCGCCATCACCGCAATACCTGGCGCAACTTTTATCCTGATGATCCTTTCTTTCAGCAACCGCCACCGGTACTTCGTGTACCGGTCGGCCTGTGACATGCGCAAAGGGTTCGACGGGTTGAGCGGACTGGTGATGAATGAATTTAAGCTGGATCCGCTTTCGGGTGACGTGTTTGTGTTTTTCTCCCGCACGGGCAACCGGGTAAAATTACTCCGATGGGAAGACGACGGCTTCGCCATTTATTCCAAGCGCCTGGAGAAAGGCACTTATGAAATGCTGCGGGATAAAAATGGCGGAGTGATTGAAATCAAATCGGAGCAAATGCAGTTTATTCTCTCCGGAATTATTCTTTCATCGGTGAAAAAGAAAGTACGCTATGAGCATCGTTTTGTTGATAAAACATCAGTAGAATCAGGTGTTCCAAAGGCATCGTGATTTATATTTGATGCGTGATTCAAACGCTCGACCCGCTTTCAGAGATTAAGTACCTTCGGGAAGAAAATCAGAAAAAGGAATTACAAATCCAGGAGCAAAATTTACAGATACAAAAACTCCAGCATCAGATCGATCAGTTGCTCAGAACCGTGTTTGGGAAAAAGTCGGAACGGTTTACACCAAATATTCCAGAGCAGATGGTACTTCCATTGGATATAAAACCGATATTAGAATCGGAAGTTCAGAAGGAAACCATTACCTATGAGCGGCAAAAGTCAAATGGAAAATCTAATCATAAGGGAAGACTTCCGATTCCTGATCACCTTGAGCGGGAAGAAATAAAAGTAAAGACCTTGGAAAATACGGACGGACTTGTAAAAATCGGCGAAGAGATTACCGAGCAGCTGGAATATAAGCCGGGCAAGCTATACGTTAAGCGATATATCCGTGAGAAATTTGCAAAACCCAATGGAGAGGGCGTATTAATTGCACCGCTTCCAAACTTTATCATTCAGCGCGGCATGGCGGGATCCGGACTGCTTGCCTGGATTATCATTCAAAAATATGTAGATCATCTTCCGCTGTATCGCCAGATCGAACAGTTTAAGAGGTTCGGCATGCCGGTTCCCTCCTCCACCATGAGTGACTGGGTGGCCATGAGCCTGAAGGAACTCACTCCGCTCTATGAGGTGTTCAAGAGAGAAATACTAGGCAGCAATTACCTGCAGGCAGATGAAACGCCGATAAAAGTCTTAGATGAAAAGAAAAAAGGCGAAAGTCATCGGGGATTTTACTGGGTATACCGGGATCCGCAGTCGGGACTTGTTTTGTTCGACTACCGGGAAAGCCGAAGCCGGGAAGGACCCACAGAAATATTAAAAGATTTTAAAGGTTATTTACAGAGTGACGGTTATAGTGCATACGAAAATTTTGATAAAGGTAAAATTACATTGATTCATTGTATGGCTCATGCACGAAGGTATTTTCAGCAGGCCCTGGACAATGATCGTAAGCGTGCAGAGCATGCGTTGAAAGAAATACAGGAACTTTACCTGATTGAGCGGTTTGCAAGAGAGAATCACCTGTCGCATGTGGAGCGCTTTGATATACGACAGGAAGGATCCATGCCGATATTAAAAAACCTGCACAGCTGGCTGAAAGAAAATTACATGCAGGTGACTCCGCAAAGCGCCATCGGCAAAGCCATATCTTATTCCCTCTCCCGGTGGGACAAGTTGATGATTTATGCCAGCGACGGACGACTGGAGATCGACAATAACCTGATAGAAAACTCGATTCGCCCAATAGCCATTGGCAGGAAGAATTATTTGTTCGCAGGATCACACGATGCTGCTCGGCGTGCAGCAATGATTTATTCTTTACTCGGTACTTGTAAATTAAAAGGTGTAGAACCCTTTGCCTGGCTGAAAAATGTTTTTGAGGTTCTGCCTGATTGGAAAGCCAACCAGCTGGCAGAATTACTCCCCTGATTTTTTTACTATATTTACTTTTGAATTAAGCAAGACGTGGTTGGTCGGACGGATACAAAATTCCAAAGTTTGAAACTGAAATTCCAACAGAAGCATAATGAAAGTTCCAGTTCATATCGCTGAAAAACTTTTACAGCTTTCTCAAGGCGAAAGCATTCCGTCAAGTTTGGCGAAACATTCTTTGATTGAAGATTTAGTTTTAGAAGGTATCATTGAACGAAAAGGAAGGATTCAAAAGTCGCTTTTAGTTATAGATAACAAGGCGTTACACACCTACTTGCAGAACAAATGTTCCATAAATGACCTTCAACAATACATTCAAGTAAACAGGAAGGAAGAAGTTACAAGAACAGAACTTGTTGCTGCCACTTCTGATTCAAAGCATACGGGAGTTAGAAGTTTCAAAGGTTTTTTGGTGAACTGCTATTCCCCTATTCAGGTAACACTTAATGGAAAAGAAATCACTCTCAATCTAGTTGACGGAACTTTTCAATTCATTTATGACTACGAGAAGTTTGGTCTTTCACCAGACATCACAATTGTTGGAATTGAAAACCCTTCAAACTTTCGGCACATTGACAAACAGAAATATTTATTCAGCGACATCAAACCTTTGTTTGTGAGTCGTTATCCTCAAAACCAAAGCAAGGACTTAATCAAATTTCTGCAATCAATTCCTAACAACTATTTACACTTTGGCGACTTTGACTTTGCAGGAATTGGAATATATCTCAACGAGTTTAAAAGAAATCTTGCAGACAAAGCATCGTTCTTTGTTCCCGACAACATTGACGAGTTGCTTAAAGAATTTGGTAACAAGAAGCGATATGACGAACAGAAAATAAATTTTGACAGCAAGACAATTACAGAAGCAAAAGTTCTGAAACTGATTGACACAATTCATAAAAGGAGAAAAGGTTTAGACCAAGAAATTTTAATCAATGAATAAAAGCCCTCACACAATAAAATACACTCTTGCAAGCTGCTTGAGCCAACGCTTGAACCAAAACTTACAAGAGAGTATTTTATTCTCCACCCCAAAAAGCAATTCAATTTTATTTTCTCCCACCCTTCGGTGTTTTAAT
>JADLBA010000025.1 GCA_020848015.1 Crocinitomicaceae bacterium
AGATACATCTACCGTCTTATCCCTGCCACTTTTAATCAAGGCACCATATTCACTATATATTTCATAGTCAGTAGGAGCACTGAAATCAATGGTCTTTGATACTTTGGTAGAAACGATCGAGACGGGCTGGTTCTTGCAGTCTGCTTTTACTTCCGGGCTAAAATGGGCTCCTTTGTGATCAATCTGCATAACACGGAAGAGATTAGAGCCTGCGTGTAAATTCGCATTGAAGCTATATGTGTGTGATTCGGGCTTACCGGTGCCCTGTGCCTCTCCCAATTTTACCCATCGGTTCCATTTGTATTGTTCAATAATATAAGGAATGGAGGCACTTTCTTTTTTTGTTGTCCATGTGAGCAATCCTTCGGGAGAAAGCGTAATAGAACTGACTTCAAAAGTACTGTTCGGATAAATGACTTCGGGGTTGATGATCTTTACCGGACAACTTTCCTTACAGCGAAAAACAATCTCCAATGGCTGACCGGTCTTGAGTCCCCAAGCTCCGAGATCCACCGCAAATGCAGGGGAATTAACTTCATCAGCACTGACTTGACCGTTTACCAGTACCTCGAAAATGCAAAACCCCACTCCACTGGAAGAAGGAGGATTTTTCACATACAGATCTTTTCCCTGATACACACCGGAAATTACCACCACCTCAGCTAACAGAGGTAGTCCGGCAAAAATGAGTATCAATACTGCAATAAACGATTTCATTTGGCTGTATTTTAGAATTCGGTTGTCAATTATCAGACCGCATTCACAAAACCCTTAAAATTGTATAATTAGGTCTTGATCAATGTATGGCCTAGAGGAGGTGAAAGTAATAAAAAATCGTTTTCAACAACTAAACGGCAATCGTATGTATGGTCTCCACCGCCTGCTTCATCCGGTTGATCTGTTCCAGGGTGAACTCCCCAATAGCCCATGATTTAATATAATACCATTTGCCACCCGCCTGCAAGATCGCCGAAAAATTGAAGGAATAAGGCTCCCCGGTAGGCAGTACTTGCTGATAAACTACCATACTTTCTGTTTGCTCGAGAATTTTATTCTCAAAAAGGTTATCACTGCTCAGTTCTTTCAGAACCGCATTCATTTTTTTTTCTTCCTGGTTAAGAACAATATGAAAGGTGTCACCGATTTTTATATCAAGTTCGCCTGTGGCACTATTGAAAACAATGGCCGCCGGTGCTCCAATCATCAGGTCTTTTGGCAGCCCAATGGAAAACCTGAAAGGCCCTTGATCCACGTTAATAAGTGAATCGTTCGGGTTTGTCTGATACATATATGTCGGTTCCTTCGGTGCATTATGACACGCGGCGAATACGCAAACTGTGAATAAAAATAATACGACTCTCTTCATCTCTTGCCATTATTATATCCAGACGACATGGTCAAAGATAATTGTTACTTTATGAATTTCACCCTCTCACAGTCTAAAAAGAACCATCGCTTAGTTCATAATTGTTAGCTGGCCAGTGGTCTCATTAAAAGTAGTGTCATAAGAAATCAGCGGGTAAGTGGCTGGCCCTTGCGATACGCTCCCGTCGGTAATAATCCATTGAGAACCGGAACAGGGGTCGTTGATAATAATATTATCTGAAGCTACTTCTACATAACATCCTCCCTGAATATTATAGGTGCTTCTCGCATCATACGCCATAAACTCGTCGGTGCTTTTTCGATAAATGATCAGACGGACATTGCTTCCGGTGTAATAAACCCACCCGGAGGGTACAGATAAATCGAAAAATGCGGGTTCATTAATGTTGATAAGGATGTCAAACGATTGCTGCGGTAATTGTTCCTGGGTGCGATCACGGCAGGAAACTCCCGACATGGTAATAAGCAGTGCTATATACAGGAGATTTTTCAACAAATTTCAATAGATTTCTGGCTATTCTATTTGATTTCTGAAAGAGTGTCTTTTGCCTGCCCGGGCAAAAAATCTTTCATGTAATAGGGTTCAAAGTAAGCGAGGTTTTCAAATCTTTCGACGCTATATTTTTTTTCAGCGGGTTCAGCGAGCATTGTTGCTGATGGAAACAGGGATTTTATGCTCACATTTCTCCCTGCGGTCAGTGAAAATGCTTTTGCTGCTCCGTCTCCGCACAATAGTATCTTTTCATTCGTTTCAAAGCCATTGAAGAAAGATTCGTTGAGCACTGCCGCACGAATTCCTGAAAGTGATCTGCCTGCACCGTCGAAAAAACCCGCATACACTTCCATTCTCCTCGCATCAATCATTACAACAATCTTGTCAAACCCAGGAAAGCGGCGGGCAATACTTAATGCCATTGCATCAATAGTGCCGACACCAATCAGCGGAATATTCCATGAAAAACTGAGACCTTTGGCTGTTGATACCCCGATACGCAAACCCGTATAAGACCCCGGCCCTTTACTGACTGCCACCGCATCGGGCTTTCTTCCTGACTCTTTCAGCGTACATTCAATAAACCCGTGTAATTCTTCTGCATGGGAGTATTGTTCATCCACCCTCTCTTTGGTAAATATCGCACAGCCATTGCTACTCCATGCAACAGAGCAATTTTTTCCTGAAGATTCGATACAAAGAATTTCCGCCAAATTATTTTTCTTTAGCTGGTTGACTCATCCCTTTTCCTTCCATAATCTTTACCTTATCTCCGCTGCTCAGTTTGCGAGACACCTCTTCATAGGGGCCTGTTATTACTTTCTCCCCCTCGTTCAAACCTTTCTTTATATAGATGAAACGGTCGTCCTGAATACCTGTTTCCACTACTCTTATTTCCGCTTTTCCAGTGGTCTCGTTAATAACAAAGACAACTGTGTATGGTTCCTTGTGCTCCGTTTCCGAATCATCAACCATCTCCCCATTATTATTCATCATCCTCTCTGTAAAAGATTTAGACGAGGTATCAGAACGTGATGCCACTGACTTGATTGGTACTGACAAAACATTATTCGCACGATTTGTCATTATCTCCACTGTTGCACTCATGCCCGGTCTGAAAGGGGAAAAATCTGCAGTTTTTCCTTCACACAGTTGCTGGTATGATTCACGGAGAATTCGAACCTTAACGGAAAAATTTGTCACCTGATCCATTGTTAATGCTGTGGAAAGTGCGTTGATTGCGGTATTGCTGATTTCTACTACAACGCCCTTAAATATAATGTCTCTAAACGCATCTACCTCTACGTCTGCAGTATCCCCTATATCTACCCTCACAATGTCACTTTCGTTCACCTCCACATTTACCTCCATGAAATTGAATGATGATACTTTCATAATGACATCGCCACTCATCATATTATTTCCCAATACTGTTTCGCCGGCTTCTTTTGTCAATGCAGTAACAGTGCCTGCCATTGGCGATAAAATGGTAGTTCTGCGAAGATTGTCGCTTGCCTCATTGCGCCCGGCCTCTGCACTGGCAATTGCAAATTCAGCGCTGTTAATGCTTTCGTGCGCTGCAGTTACTTCCGCCTTCGCTGTTTCAAAAGCACTGGTTACATTGTCCATTTCCACTTGTGAAAGTGCTTTTTCCTCAAAGAGCGATTTTGTTCTTTTATAGGTTTGCTCCTGAAGTTTCATTTGTGCCTCTGCCTGTGCTAATCTTGCCTTTGCACTCGATAAATTACTTTTGGCGCTGTTCAGTGTTGCATCCGCTCTGTTAAGTGCTGCATTGTAGAGATCGGGATTAATCCGAACCAGAAGTTGACCTTTGCTGACCACATCGCCCTCTTTCACTGCTAGGTCAATGATCTGACCTGAAACTTCCGATTGTATTTTAACTTCTGTTTCAGGTTGAATTTTTCCACTGGCAGAAACAGTCTCTACAATATTTCTTAAAATCACCTTATCCACAGACACCTCCTTGATGTTTCTGTCTTTCCCTAAGATAGCGGCGAGAAGGCTCCCGGCAATCACCACCGAAAGCAGTATCAGAATGATCTTCCAGGTTTTGCTCATTATTTCAGGCTTATGGGTTTTCCCTGATAAAACTCAAGGATTTTTAGTTTGAATACATAATCAAATTTGTTGCGGGTGAGTTCTGCCTGGGCGTTGTCAAGCACCCTTCTCGCTTCTCCGTATTCCACAAAGTTAGATACCCCCTGTTCATAGCGTTTTTCCGTCCAGAAAAATGCTCGTTCTCCCGCCTCTGCACTTGCTTTTGATGCATTATAGCCCGCAAGTGCGGCCAGCGCATCAGCATGGGCTCTCCTCACATTTTGCGATAGCCCCTGCCTGGCCTGTTGAAGTTGCAGTTCCGCATCCTGGCGCATGATCTTTGATCGCTGTACATTGGAAGATACGCTGAAACCATTGAAAATTGGAATAGTCAGGTTAAAAAATAGCGACTGGTTGAGGTTATCCTTCAGTTGTGTTGACCAGGATTTGGTGGTGTAATCATCCGGAGAATACATCGCTTGCGGGAAGGAAAGCACAATTTGTTCAGACCCGATCACCTGGCCAATAGGATAGCTAAGCGAATCGGGAGAGCCCGACAGCACTTTTGCAGCACCCGAGTAACCTGTACCATAGCTATAACTTGCACTGAGTCGTGGTGCCATTGCTCCCCTGGCGATCTGCTCACCGAGCTCTGCACTAACTAAATTTGTCTGTGCACTTTTTATCTCCGGAAAATTGTTGAGCGCTGCCTGAACCACAGCCTCCGGGTTGTCTATCAGTTGCATTGAATCAACATCTCCGGTTTCAGGAATAACAATTTCAAATAACTTCATTTGTTCATCGCTGAGTTGAAGAAGCATCATCAGCGAAAGTTTTGCAAGCATCGCATTGTTTTCTGCAGTAACGTGTGTAGCTTTATCTGCCGCCAGTTGTGAAAGTATCTGATCCAGCGTTCCCTCAGCACTCTGCCCTGCATCAACTAACTTTTTTATACGAACTGCCTGCCGTTCGGTGTTCTGATAATTGTTTGATGCAATAATTTCAAGTTCACGGGTTTGCAGCAGCAACAAATAAGCGCTGGCAACATTCAGCGCAACATCATTTCTTGTCTTTTCATAATTCCATTTATTACTTTCTTCATTGATCAGCGATTGACGGTATGTGTTGATCTGCTGGAATCCACTAAAAAGATTGACACTTGTAGAAAGTCCGAGGTTGTTACTTCGGACGCGCTGGGCGGCAAATTGATTGGTAAAAGGGTCAATGCGTTGCCCCCAGTTATATCCATGAGTGACCTGCCCATTGAGCGATGGCAACAGACCACCCCAGGAAGTTTGTGTGTTAGCTTCCGCTAATTGCACATTCAGTTCACTGCGCCGAATCGCAATATTTTTTTCGTAAGCATAATGAACGCAACTATCCAATGACCATTTTTCCTGCGCGGTTGAGATTCCTGAACAATAGAGAAATAATAAAACGAGGATTGAAATGTACTTCATACTTCGGCCATATTCTGATTACAAAAATACAGCGCGAAATGAAGTAATGGCAGGGTATTCCTTTCAGTGGAAAAATCTGGGGACAGACGGAAAGCAGCTATTGACTACCAATAGAGCAAAAAGTTATCAAAGTCCGATGATCTCGATCTCAATACGCCGGTTTGCTTGGGTTTCCCAATCTGTTTTTGGATCGGGATAGACCATTTGTGTATTCCCGGCACCTTTGGTAGCCAAACGTTCGGGCATAATGCCATGTTGTATCAAGTAATCTCTGACAGATTCAGCTCTTTTTTCAGAGCCTTTTTTATAATAGTTGGCATTCTTTTTTTCACTTGCTGGACCATTCGCATGTCCAATAATCATCAATTTGACGGAGGGATTAATTTTGAGGAATTGTACCAGCTCCTCAAGAGCAGGAACTGATTTATGATAAACTTCTGTTTCATCTCCCAGAAAGGTAATATCCTGCACATTTGTCTTTAAACCAATGGCCAGAGGTTGCAGCCGGATGGTTTCCCTGTGTTCTGAAGATTCATCAGGCCAGAATTTATGGGCAAAATACATATAACCTTCTTTCACTGCCGAAACAGTATAAAGGCGGTAGTTTTTCAGCAACAATGTAGTATCGGAAATATGGGAGAATACAACCGGTTTTCTCGGATTAAGACCTTTTATTATCAGGTCTGCCTCAACCGGTTTATTTGACTTGGCATCGAGGATTTTCAGCAACATTCTCTGATCCTCTACCTCAGCGTTGTTAGTCGAGTCAACAGCCTTCTCTTGTATAAATTGGGCGAAAGATTCTGCGGGGCAAAATGACACTGCGAGGCCAATACAACAATAAGCAAGTATTTTTTTCATTGAATCAACTTTTCATTAAAGGTATTTTCCAACGACAACTATAGAGCCAAATCCCTTTCATAAAACTCAAAGTTTATCAGGATTTAAAAAAAGCCCATATTTTTTTTCTAAAAAATACAAGCGCAACAGTAACAAGAAGAATATAAGGAATCCCCATCAAGTAGAGAATCCCCGAATTCAATCCTTCTCCTATACTCTTATCAATATTATTTGTTGCATTCTCAGCAGTAGCCCTGCACATTGCACATTGAGCCAGCGCAGGTAAATCCGTCAGAAAAGCCACAAAAAGAAACGGTAACCACTTGAATAAAGCCCTCATGGACACAAAAATAAGGCTAAAATGGATAAAAAGGGCTGATTAAAATATAAACCGCCACTCCTGTAAATGCTACATAAAGCCAGATAGGTAGGGTAATCCGGGCTATTCTCCGGTGCTTGTCAAATTTTTCGGCAAGTGCTCTCGAATAGGTGACCAGTACCATGGGCACCACTACTACTGAAAGGGCAATATGTGTCCAGAGGATGATCTGGTAGGTATTCCATAAAGGGCTTTCCACAGGAAAAACAGTATGAGCCGTTGTTGCATGATAGGTGGTATAGGAAAGCAGAAAAAGTCCCGAAAGCATCAAGCAGGCGGTCATCAGTCGGCGATGCAGCCGGATATTTTTCCTGAGAATTGAAAGAAAGGCTATTATCAGTAAAATCGCTGTTGTACCATTACAAATAGCATTGAACAAAGGCAGTCTGTTCAGTACTTCGCGCAGCGTGCCCCCATCAGCATCTATCTTGGGCACAAAGCGTAAGCCTGCTAAAGCTATGGGCAATAAAACAGATACCGACCAGATAAAAATTTTCGCTTTGCGCTCCGCCCCCGTCTTATTCATCCAAAAGTTTTTTAATATCCTGAAACAGTCTATCCACACTGGAAGTAGATGTGCCATCGTAGTAGCCGCGTATATGCATGTCGCCATCTATCAGAGCCAACTGGTCTGTATGAAAAAAACCTCCCACCGCAGTATCCGACGGAAAAGCAG
>JADLBA010000026.1 GCA_020848015.1 Crocinitomicaceae bacterium
CGCAGCGAATCAATGCTCGCGTCAATAAGTTCAACAAAGTTGTGCGGGAGAATTTTGCAGGCAAGTCCCACGGCAATTCCCTCTACTCCGAGTGCCAACAAAAGTGGGAACTTCATCGGAAGTGTCTCAGGCTCTTTGTTGCGGCCATCATAACTGGCAAGCCAGTTGGTAGTCTTAGGATTAAAGGCAATATCCTGTGCGAGTTTGTTCAGCCGTACTTCGATATAACGCGGAGCCGCTGCCGAGTCGCCGGTGTATATATTTCCCCAATTTCCCTGTGTATCCAATAAAATATTTTTCTGCCCAACCTGTACCAATGCATCACCAATAGAAGCATCGCCGTGCGGATGGTATTTCATTGTGTTGCCGATCACATTGGCCACCTTGTTGAAACGGCCATCGTCCATCTCCCACAATGAATGGAGAATACGTCGTTGTACAGGTTTCAGTCCATCATTGATATGGGGAACAGCGCGCTCGAGGATAACATAAGATGCGTAATCGAGAAACCACTCCTGATACAGACCACTTACCGGGGTAACTGTTCCCAAGTGGGCATCATCGGCCGCCGGAGTTATATTTTTTTCTTCTGACATATTAAAAAAATCAGCACTGTAATAAACAGGCTCTTATTCATCACTATTTACTTCATTTGACACCAGTACCGCATCATCTTTCTCCACCTTGAGATTCGAAATGATAAAATCCTGACGGTCGGGTGTATTTTTTCCCATATAAAATTCGAGCATTTCCTTGATGTGAACATCTTTCACAATCACCACGGGTTCGAGCCGGATATTTTCGGAAATAAAATACTTGAATTCGTCCGGAGATATTTCTCCCAGCCCTTTGAATCGCGTGATTTCCGGTCGTGCCCCCAGCTTTGCGACAGCCTGCTGACGCTCTGTATCACTATAGCAATAGATGGTTTCTTTTTTGTTTCTGACTCTGAAAAGCGGGGTTTGCAAAACATAAAGGTGTCTTGCTTTCACGAGGTCAGGGAAAAACTGCAGAAAAAAAGTGATCATGAGAAGCCGGATATGCATTCCATCAACATCGGCATCGGTAGCGATTACTACTTTGTTATATCGCAGCCCGTCAAGACCGTCTTCAATATTCAAAGCAGCCTGCAGGAGATTGAACTCTTCGTTTTCATAATCTACCTTTTTTGTTAGACCAAAAGTATTCAGCGGCTTGCCCTTCAGACTAAAAACCCCCTGTGTTTGTACGTTCCGAGCAATAGTGATGGAACCAGAAGCCGAGTCCCCCTCGGTAATAAAAAGAGTGGTCTCTCCTGATAATTCATGTTTATCAGAAAAATGTACTTTACAGTCGCGCAGTTTTCTGTTGTGCAGGTTGGCCTTTTTCGCACGCTCACGAGCCAGTTTTGCAATGCCCGAAAGTTCTTTTCTCTCGCGCTCACTCTGCAGTATTTTTTTCTGCAATGCCGATGCGTGATCGGGATTTTTGTGCAAAAAATTGTCAAGGGCTTTTTGCAAAAATTCAAGCACAAAAGGCTTTAGCCCTTTGCCGTTGGGTTCAATTTCGGTAGAACCCAACTTGGTCTTGGTTTGCGATTCAAATACCGGTTCAATAACTTTTACCGCAATAGAGGATACAATACCGGAGCGGATATCTACCGCTTCGTAATCTTTCTGGTAAAAATCCCTGACCACTTTTACGTAGGCTTCGCGAAAAGCAGCTTGGTGTGTTCCTCCCTGCGTGGTGTACTGGCCGTTGACGAAGCTGTAGTATTCCTCGCCATACGATTGAGTGTGAGTGATGGCTACCTCGATGTCTTCTCCCTTGAGATGAATAGCCGGATACAGCGGTTCTTCACTGAGATTCGCCGCCAACAAGTCAGCGAGACCGTTTTCACTTTTGAATTTCTGACCGTTGAATACGATAGTCAGACCGGTATTCAGATAGGCATAATTCCACAGCAGGCGTTCGATATACTGAGCGCGAAACTGGAAATGATGAAAAATCTTTTCATCGGGGACAAAGGATATTTTCGTGCCGGATTTATCGCCAGAACTTGCAATTTTATTATCTTTTTTGATCTCTCCGCGAGTAAATTCCGCCATCTTTGTCTGGCCGTCGCGGAAGGATTCCACTTTGAAATAATCGCTCAGGGCATTCACTGCTTTTGTGCCCACACCGTTTAATCCGACTGATTTTTTGAACGCGCGTGAGTCGTACTTACCGCCGGTATTGATGCGCGAGACACAATCAATCACTTTCCCCAGTGGGATGCCGCGCCCGTAATCGCGTACCACAACGAGATTATCCTTGATCGAAATATCAATAGTCTTTCCATAGCCCATTACGAATTCGTCAATGCAATTGTCAATGATCTCTTTCAGCAGCACATAAATACCATCATCGGCTGTGGATCCGTCACCAAGCTTTCCGATATACATTCCCGGACGCATTCGAATGTGTTCTTTCCAGTCGAGCGACCGGATATTGTCTTCCGTATATTGAATTTGTTCGGTCATTGTCGCTTTTGCAAAAATTTTTAGACAGCCCACGAAAGTAGAAAGCCCATGCCCGAAGGGAACAATCGAAGCAGGAGAGTTTTCAACAACCAAGGAAAGGAGATTAGATGATATCACTGATAAACAGGGGTTCAGCCTTCCTGAAGAGAAAATTAATTTTCAGACGTGCTAATGGAGATATTAGTGAATTCGCGAGTTTCTCTACCTTGCCCAGATAATTTAAAAGAATTCTTATGAAGAAAATGTACTTTAGTTTCGTGTTGTTTGTAGCAGCCTCAGTAAATGCACAGATAAAAATTGATAAGCCACTAGAATTGACTGGGGGAACCGGCGAACGCAGGGTTACCGGCCTCGAGTTACCCACCAATGGCACCGATGCAGCAAGTAAAGATTATGTGGACAACCAGCTTGGAGGAGGCATTCCTCACTATGTTGGAGAAGTATATGGAGGTGGCTTGGTTTGCTCCGTATTCAAAGATGTCAATGGAGTCGAACATGGTTTTGCTGTAAGTATTGTGAACAATGGTCATACGGTGCCATACAGCAATCTCGATAATACTTCAATCGGAAACTCGGGGAGAAGTGTTTGGGATGGTGCCTCAAATACAACAGCCATCTTAGCCCAACCGGGACATACAAACAGTGCCGCCTTTATTTGTGATCAATACAACGGAGGTAGTTACACCGACTGGTTCCTTCCTGCACCAACGCAGATGGTAAATATGTGGACTAATCTCTATCCTATTAACAAGTCGTTGGAGTCGGTGCCTGGCGGAGAACCATTAGGTCAGTACTACTGGACTTCCGCTGAAGCTAACTCCAGTTATGCAATGGCAATGAATTTCCAAAGCGGCTCTGTGTATCAGGAGTATAAAGGATCCAGCATCTTATTACTTCAGGTTCGCTGTATCCGGGAGTTTTAGGAAAAATGATCATTAAAGATGATAAAAAAAAGCGACGGGATATCTGTCGCTTTTTTATTGAGTATTATTGTGCCATGAGAAAGATGCTCACAGAATAGCCGAGTTCTACAAGATAAAATGGCAGTCTCAACTTCAGACTTGCCAATGCTTTTTTTGTGCTGCCAAAATTTCATCCCGACGGGATTAAAATGAATTTGGAAAAATGATGTTTTTCTATCAGAATATTATCCTTACAGGATTATTTTGATTGTGATTATACACGAATAAATCTATGAAAAGGAACAACAAAAATTTGTCGTCACAACAACGGGAAGAATTGCTGCGGACGTTGAAATCCCGTTTTGAAAATAATATGCCCCGTCACAGCGGCCTTCAATGGGAGGAAATTCAGGTAAAATTAGATGCTGATCCCGCAAAATGGTGGTCGCTTCACGAAATGGAAAGAACCGGAGGTGAACCCGACATAGTGGGGCAGGATAAAAAAACGGGGCAATACCTGTTTTATGATTGCTCTGCCGAAAGCCCTAAAAGCCGCAGAAGCCTATGCTACGATCGCACCGCGCTCGACTCGAGAAAAGAACACAAACCTAACGGCAGTGCAATAGATATGGCGAGTGAAATGGGTATTGAAATCCTGACAGAGGAGGAATACCGCCAGATGCAGTTGCTTGGAAAATTTGATTTGAAAACTTCCAGTTGGGTAAAAACACCCGCAAATATCAGAATGCTGGGCGGTGCTGTTTTTTGTGACCGGCGATATGATACCATTTTCCTTTATCACAACGGCGCAGAATCATACTATGCTGCGAGAGGCTTTCGCGGTTCGCTGAGAGTTTAAATTTTTTCCAGACTTTCGCTCAAATTGTTGAGGCAAAGCGCGAGTAATTAAACCCGCCGGATTATTTTTTTTCGCCAGTAGTGCTCTGAAAGCAAGGTACTTTTAGCACTGCCTTTCCATTTTTGTTATCAGTGGTCTCTGCTGTTCTGACTTTTTTTTCAATCTTTCTTGCTTTCGTGTTGACAATGTCTTACTTTTCGCGTGTCTGCTGACCTATTTTGCCGTAGCAGAATAAGGTGAATTTATTGTTACGATAATTTCATTAGACATTGCAGTCAACACCCGTTATTAACCTCTAAATTCTTACTCCAATGGTTAATGTACAACTCAAAATCGTTGAAGAGGGTCTCAAGCATCCGATCAACGAACTCACCACTTTCATCACCAGCCAGCTTTTCGAAGATGATATTCTGGTTACCGATGGAGCTGATCTCACGCTAAAGATCAAATTCACCACCGACAGCGATCAGGATCTAATCCTGCTCCAGTTGCGTGAAACCGGTTCAAAAAATAAAATCGGGGAAAAAGTCATCCACTACCTTGAAAACAGTTGGATACAGGATATCAGTGCGGAGGCTCATGCCCTTTTGGCAAGTATGGCGGTAAATCACTGACCCGTCAACAGGGAAAACATAGAGTTATATCACTCCTCTGCATTCACCGTAAATATGGTGACAGTAGAAATTAGTATCTACCCTCAGCCCATTTATATGGGCTTATTTTCTTTGCAAAACTAGGGAATCTGTGCATCAGAACATTATCGCTACGGGAGTTTTATGTAACCCCGTTGCGCTCACTTCGTAGAAATGCCCGTTGAAAAGCCTGATTGAAGGGCTTTTTGCATCATAAAATAATACCGCCAAAGCCATCGCACAGGAAAACGATGCTATTTCAAAACTGTTCAGTACATTGAGCAGTTTTTATAGTGACCAAAAGGAAAGTGATATTTCCTTTTACTACCGCGGGCCTTTTCTCGATAGGTTCACCAATACCATCATAGACATTTCAGCGGGTGCCATAACCCCACATCAGATTCCATCGTCTGTCAACAGGAAACTGTCTTACCTAATGGTGGAATGTTTCCAAAACATTCTCCGCCATGGAGAATCGCGCGATGATACCACTTCTCGTTTGAGAGACAACGGAATATTTGGATTCCGGAAAATGAGCGAACATTTTATCATTCATTCGGTCAACCTTCTGCCTGCGGCGAAGAGCACCGTACTGTGTGAAATAATTGATAATGTAAACAGTATGGATCCGGATAGGCTGAAAGAGATGCAAATGCATCAACTAATGACCAGTCGGTTGGACGAAAAAGGAGGTGCGGGTCTTGGAATTATTGAAATTGCTCGCAAATCGGGTCAGCCGCTGCGTTATATAATAGAAGATGCCGGTGGAGGTCTCTCCTATTTTCATCAACAAATCAGCGTCAACACCGGTAATCAAAAAAGCACACCGGCAGAGATGATCGGGGAGACCCGTGAGATTTATCAAAAAATGGCGGAAGAAAACATTTTCCTCTCTTACAAAGGAGATTTTTCCCAAAAGTCTATTCTCCCAATACTGGATCTTGTGCAGCACAATATCAGCGAGGCAAACGAGATGGGCAAAAATGGGCGAAAAATCGGCCACGTACTGATCGAACTGCTGCAAAATATTTCCAAACATGGTTGGACTCGGCCCAATGACTCCAAAGAAGGAATATTCCTTATTGGAAAAAAAGAAGATCACGCCTTCATTTTGGTGGCTAATGTCATAAATAGTGCAGATGCACCGTTCATTGAAGAAAAAATGGACTACCTGACCTCGCTGGATGATGAGGAACTCCGTCAACTGCACAAATCTGCACTGAGAGCCAGTGTGAAGTTCGAAAACAAACATAAATCGGGACTGGGTCTGATCGAGGTCGCCCGTATCGCATCAGCCCCTCTAAAATATATTTTTGAACCAGTCGGAGACCACTTACTTTTGTTCTCTATGTACGTAAGGATATAACGCTTAATTATGCATCCCGAATCGCTTCTCATATCAAAAACGGAAGACACTCCGGAGGTGATCTTTGATGCTGAAAAAAAACTCATCAGCATCAGAGGGAGGTCGCTCCCTGAAAATGCCTTTGGATTCTACAACCCACTACTGGAGTGGATGCGGAGCTACTGTTCCAAGAACACGAATCCCACGTTGATGGAGGTGTCGCTCGACTACTTTAACTCTTCTTCCGGTAGATATATTTTTGAACTGCTGACCATTGTAGAAAACTGCGAAAAAAACAAAAAGTGTTTTGAGATCAGGTGGTACACCGATGCTGACGATGAGTTGATGATAGAAAAAGGAGAAGAACTGAAAAGCCTGGTAGATCTCAATTTCACTATTCTTCGAAACGATTAGGGAAGAACTCTTCTTCTTCATTTCCTCTTCCACTTATTCTCTTTCACATTCACATAAATCAGGTGATTAAACTCCGGTAAAAGGAACGACCATATTAAGATTGGGTTTGTAGCCATTATTGAGTCCAGAAAATTGGCTATCTGCAAGGGGGTAATTTTTAGAAGTCATAAAAGTTCCTTAAAATCTAAGTGCCAGCAACAACATATCATCGGTCTGGGGAGCACCCTGCTTCCAGTTTTCTATGTATTCATCACAGTGGAATTCGGCATCATTCAGCGACAATGATGCAAGCTTGGAAAGCAGCTCTCTGAAAGCTTTTTTATTCAGTTTTTTATTTTTCTCACCACATACCTGATCAACGATGCCATCGGTGTGCATAAATAGAAAGTCTCCGCTGCTGAACTCAAGTTCGATAGAGTCAAACGGGTTTTTATTCTCATTAAAATACCTGGAAAAAACTGTCCCCCCCACACTGACCGGACTTGTTTTGTACTCGGTCATTATTCCGGCTGAAAGCAGGTGAATCGCACTGTTTGCCCCACAATAATTGATTATTTTCTTTTCAAAATCAATTGTGCAGAGAGCCATATCCAAACCATCCTGCAAACTTACCTCTGAGTCCTCCTGGTGGAGCATCTCTACGATCTGCCGGTGAACTGAGAGTACAATTTCAGCGGGTTCGCGGAGGCCAAACTCGTGAACAGCAGCGTTCATTTTCGAGTTTGCGATGATGGACATAAAGGCTCCAGGCACTCCGTGTCCTGTGCAGTCAATCACCGCAAGGTATAGCTTGTTATCCAATATCCGCATCCAGTAAAAGTCACCGGAAACAATATCCTTGGGTCTGAAGTAGATAAATGACTCATCGAATCTCTCCTCTAACAGGGATTTCTTAGGAAGTATGGCATTCTGAATCCTCCTTGCATAATTGATAGAAGAAAGGATTTTTTGACCCTGATAACGGATTTCAGCATTCTGGATTTTTAGCAGTGCATCGAGCCTTCTCTTCTTCACGAGGTTGAAAATGACTAACCCTGCAATGATGACTAACGCTATCCCCACAGCAAGTGCAAATCTGAACTGTGCGGTCTTGTTATTGATCATCGTTTGCTGGTTGATGATTTCGGCTTCCCTCCTATCCGCCTCATATTTAGCATTTAACTCAGAAATTCGTCTGGAATTATTATCATTATCTAAGCTGTCTGAAAGTTGTATCTTTCTTTTTTGGATTTTAAATGCCTGCTGGAAAAGTCCCCCATCAGCATAAATTTCTGAGAGCAACGACAGATAGTTGAGTTCCAATTTTCTGAATCCGTTTTTCTTTATCAATCTGCCGCTGATTTGCAAGTGTCTTACTGCTTCATCAGGAAGTTGCTTTTGCCTTAATATCTCCGCCTTGCTGAGCAATAGATTAGCCAGTGCATACTCATCTCCTTTTTTCGTACAGAAGAGCAGTGCTGAGTCCACACTGACTAATGCCGAGTCTAAATTTCCTTCCTTGAGAAAAACCTCAGCAGACAGTGCCCTCAAATTCATCTCTCCGGAATGATCAGAATACAGTTCCCGGAGTCTGTGTAGGTTCTCTTTTGCTTGCTTCAGGTCCCCTTTTTCGAGAAAACTGTTTACCATATTGAAAAGATTCGATGCTGCTCCTTCCGTCTCGTTGAGGTTACTGTTTATCCGGAAAGCCTCTTCGTAAATTTCAATGGCTCTGTTGACATCATCCAAATCACGATAGACCGTACCGATATTATTCATGGCCTCCAGCACTCCGGGCAGATCATTCACCGACTTGTAAAGAAACTGAGAGCGTTGATAATTTTCCAGTGCTGTCAGAAGCTTGCCCTGTTCGTAGAAGATGACACCGAGAAGATTGGTCGCCTTCGCCTGACTCAGTGTATCTTTGGTTATTTCAGCCCTTTTGAGTGCTGTTAGAACATAGAATTTCGATGTATCGGGGTTATTAAAAACGAATTCATTGGCAATCTCAAGGTGCAGATGAATCATCACTGAATCATTTGAACTCCGTTCTAATATTTTGAGAAGGCTCTCCACCTTTCTCAGATCTTGGGCACTGACCATACAGGCAGCCCAAATCAAAATAATTGATAATGAGGCTTTTATACTTTTAAAGAACATCTATTCAATTGCGATTCAACCTCTTTTTACCGGAAATGAGCGGTTTGGGTTTACTTTTATTAGACTATTTTTTGAGGCTCCATTGGAAAAAGAAAAAAGAAGCTATATTTGCAGCCCAATTTTTGAGTTTCTATGGCAAACCATAAGTCTTCTATCAAGCGTATCCGTTCAAATGATAAAAAAAGGCTACGCAATAAATATTATCACAAGACTACCCGTAACGCGGTGCGTAAGTTGCGCGCCATGACAAGTAAGAAAGATGCTCTGGCACTTTTTCCTGCGGTAATTTCCATGCTGGATAAACTCGCGAAAAATGATGTTATTCATGCAAACAAATCTGCCAACCTCAAAAGCAGCTTAGCACTGCATATCAATAGTCTGAATTGAGCATAATTTATATGATACGAAAGGCCCTCCGGTATGAGGGCCTTTTTTATTTTGGCGGCCATGACGGTACAACAAAATATAAAAACTTGGGCACCCGAAGACAGGCCGAGAGAAAAGTTGATCCTCAGAGGCTCAGGCGCATTGAGTGATGCAGAACTCCTTGCCATCCTGATCGGAACCGGAACAAAAGAGGAAAGTGCAGTAGGGATTGCCCGCCGGATATTGTCGAGCACTGACAATGATCTTTCACAACTTGCCCGGTTGACACTCGCCGACTTCGGAAGATTCAGAGGAATAGGCAAGGCCAAGGGAGTTTTATTGCTCGCATCCCTCGAACTGGGCAGAAGAAGGAGATTTCACGAAAACAAACAGAAAAAATCAATCCGGTCGTCTCAGGAGGTGTACGAGTACTTCGTTAAAACAATGGGAGATCTCAGCCATGAAGAGTGCTGGGTGATGTTTCTGACCCGGAGTTATAATGTGATTAGCCTACAGCGGCTCAGCGAGGGAGGAACATCCTCGACCATCATAGATCCAAAAAGAGTATTCAGCCGCGCTTTAGAGCACAGAGCCTCCGCACTGATTGTAGCACATAACCATCCCAGTGGTGCCCTCAGCCCCAGTCAGGAAGACAAAAACCTGACGAAAAAATTAATGATTTGCGGACGAAACCTTGAACTCCCATTGCTCGATCACCTGATAGTTACCAACAATGGATATTTCAGTTTTGCTGATGAAGGTATATTAGACGCGGAATGAAGACCCTTGTTACGGTAATAGGAGCGCGACCGCAGATTATCAAAACCGCAGCAGTCAGCCATTGCCTTCAACAGCAGTTTCAACGCGAGCTGAAAGAGATTATAGTGCATACCGGGCAGCATTATGATCACACTATGTCAAATGCCTTCTTTCAAGAACTGGATATTCCTCTTCCGGAGTTTAACCTCGAAACGGGAAGTCTGCCTCCAATTTTGAGAATTGCCAAGACGATCGAAGGACTGGAAAATATTTTTACCCGCGTTAAACCGTTTGCAGTACTGGTTTACGGCGATACCGACTCAACACTTGCCGCCTCACTCGTTGCAGACAAAATGCAACTTCCCCTGATACATGTAGAAGCAGGGCTTCGCTCGTTCAATAAAAAAATGCCTGAAGAGATAAACAGAATCATCAGCGATCACTCCTCCACTCTACTCTTTTGCCCAACGCGGGCTGCGATAAAAAACCTGGAGAAGGAAGGATTTGCAATTGGTAATCAGCCTCCTTTCAGCGCAGATAATCCGGGAATTTTCCATTGTGGAGATGTTATGTACGACAATATCCTTCGTTTCTGTAAAATATCGAATGATCATTCGGTAATACTAAAAAAACTGGAGCTACAGGGAAGGGAATATGTGTTGGTCACTATTCACCGCGATAACAATACCGATGATCATCAACGAATGAGTGCGCTTCTTCGCGCTGTGATCCGAATCGCAGAAAAACAGAAAATCAATATCGTATGGCCGATGCATCCACGCGCCCGAAAACAAATGAGCCATGAAATCCTTTCAGGTCTTTTCGAACGGTTAAGCTCCCACCCATTCATACATCTGGTGGAGCCGGTTCCCTATCTCGATATGATTCAACTTGAATCCAATGCGCGCCTTATTATGACCGATTCAGGCGGAGTTCAGAAAGAAGCTTACTTTTTCAAAAAACCCTGCGTAATCCTACGGGCACAGACTGAATGGGTAGAATTAGTCAATAACGGCAATGCACTGATCGCTGATGCCGATGAAGAGAATATTGCAGAGACCTTTTCCCATCTTTTTCATAAAAAAGATTTCTCCTGGCCCGCGTTTTATGGTGATGGTAATGCTGCAGCGTTTATCTGTGAACGGATCATGGAACTTTCTATGTTATGTTGATCTATTCCACAGAAATCACCCCTCGCCTCTCTTACGCATGCGAAGTTCTCTTTAAACCATGGAATATCAGATGGGAAATCACCAACGACTTCACTTTTTTTGAAACAGTCTCCGGACCAAAAATCAATTACTCAAAAACTGAATCAAGACCCGGCAGTATCACTCTGCATCCATTACCCCTTCTTTTTGAAAAGGGGATTTCGAAACAACCGGCCAATCTCTTCTACCGGGATGAGATTCCCAGTTTTTTTCAAAGCAGCAGCCAATCAATTCCTTTCGATCTGTTTGCTGCTACTTTTTATTTAGCCTCCCGCTATGAAGAATATCAGCACTTTGAGAAAGACTTCATGGGGCGATTTGAAGCCGGTAACTCTTCATCTCATCAGCTCGGCTTTCTCCGCCTTCCATTAATAGACATCTGGAGAAAAAGACTCGGTGAAGAGCTGGAGAAGCTATGGCCGGATCAGCCTTTCAGGACAGAAGGTTTTTCTGCACTGTCCACAATAGATGTGGATTCTGCATTTGCATACAAACACAAAGGTCTTATCCGAATTGCTGGCGGATATGCGAAAGATTTTACCGGATTCCGGTTCTGCAATATGGCCAACCGCACCTCTGCTCTGCTTGGCGCGACGAAAGACCCCTACGATACTTATGATTTCATAATAGCGGAGTATCAACGCACAGGCATTCCCTTACATTTCTTTTTTCTTCTCGCTGATTTTGGCAAGTTTGACAAAAATGTATCAAATAACAGACGTCGGTAGCGCTCACTGATCAGATCCATCAATGATGATCATGCTCTC
>JADLBA010000027.1 GCA_020848015.1 Crocinitomicaceae bacterium
GAACCTACCAGTTTGTATATGCTCCTTTTCAACGAGCTAAAGACCGCACCATTATCAGTACTAACCGCGGTGACGGAGGAAATGCCCACAGCGAATACCTGGGGTCTTTGTGTGAGCAGGGCATCCCCGGAATGGCAATGGTACTCGCGTTGCTTTTAACTGTAAGTAGCCTCGCATTCCGGCTTTTCAGAACTATCACAACCAATGAAATACGCCTGATCATTGCATCAGTATATCTGGGGCTAATGACCTATTTCATACATGGGGTGCTCAACAATTACTTAGACACAGACAAAGCATCCGTTCCCTTCTGGGGATTTATCGCTGTGCTGGTGGCTATTGATATTCATCACAACCCCAAAGAAAAAAAACAGATAAGTACAGAGTATCACTCCTGAATCAGAAAAACCGGCAAGTCAGCAAAGCAAGATCATCTACAAAAGACATTTCCCCGCGAAACTTATCCAAGCGTTTGATAACAGAGGCGTTCATCTCCTCTGATGATGCACCGTGGTTTTCCAGAAGAATTTTCTCCAGCGACTCGGTGCCAAACTGTTCAAAATTCTCGTTCTCGGTTTCTACTAACCCATCGGTATAACACACAATCACGGCATTCGATGCAAGTCGAAGCTCTCCTTTGGAAAGCGTTGGCAACTCTTCAAGCATTCCCAGACCAATGCATCCGAGTTCCAGCAAATGTGTTTTCCCCTTCTCATCAGTATAAACCGGTGGATTATGCCCACAGTTGACATACTGCAGTAGTCGTGATTTCCTGTTGAATATTCCAATAAACAAGGTGATAAATTTTTCTCCCATTGCGCTTTCCATCACATGTGCATTTAATTCCCTCACCACATTGGAAAGATCAGACCTTTTAAAATAAAAAACCGCTCGCAGAAAAGCCTGAAAATTAGCCATTAAAAATGCGGCACTGACTCCTTTACCCGAAACATCTGCCATACAAAACATCACTTCTTCACCACCAATATCCATGAAATCATAATAATCGCCACCGACCTGCTGATGAGGCAGATAATAAGCACTTACATCAAAACTATCGTTCCTTGGAAGTTCCTTAGGCAGCAGTATTTTTTGCATTTCAGCGGCGAGCTCAATTTCTTTTTTTACACGCTCCTGACGAAGGTTTTCCAAAAATAATTTCTTATTTTCTATCGCGCCCACAAGTACATTCGTTAGCGTCTGAATGAACCGCATATGTTTTATGACTGGAGATATTTTGCGATCGTTCTCATCAATATCTCCTACCAACAAATAAGCTATAGGACGCTCATCCCGCCGGATGGGGATGACAAGATCGAATGCTTCCTTTGAATGCCCGATTTCAAGGCCAACCTGCTTGCCATCCGAAAAAAAATTTTCATCCTGAACTTCTGGTATCACCGCACTTTCCATTCCGAAATGAAGCAAGCATTTCCAGTTTTCTTCGCGAACAAAAAGCACGAGCTTCTGGATACCAAGCTTCTCCCTGAGAATTCTGGCATATTGTTCCAGCAATTCGCTGATTGAAAGGTTTGCATTGATCGCCTGAGTGATCTCAAGCAATGCATGCAGTTTAAAATCCCTTTCGCGAAGTTTTTTGGTAAGCCTGTTGTGTTTTTCCATTACCTGTTAAGGAAATCATTCTGCGTCAAATATCCAATTTTTCGATAATGGCCGGCAACTTCTTGATCATCGCAATTTCCCTGAATTTTGTCCTCGCCTCTCCGGCGGGTGATCCAAGATAAGTTTTGCCCGCATCAAGGTCTTTCGAAAGCCCGCTTTGCGCAAGAACTACTGCTCCTTTACGAATGAGAATATCACTGGCTACGCCTACCTGACCCCATAGAATGACATCGTCCTCAATCACTACGCAACCTGCAATTCCAACCTGTGCAGCAAATAGGCAGTTTTTTCCAATCACCGTATCGTGTCCGATGTGTACATGGTTGTCAATCTTTGTTCCTTCACCAATCCGCGTATCAGATGTAAGCCCGCGATCAATAGTACAACCGGCTCCAATTTCCACATTATTTCCAATCTCTACTCTTCCGCAAGTATGCATTTTTTCCCGTCCTCCGGGTCGGGACTTATAATAGAACGCATCGCTGCCAATAACGGTATTCGCATGAATGATGCAATCGCTGCCAATGTGAACATTCTCATATAAAACCACACCTGGGTGAATGATCGTTCGGTCGCCAATAGAACAATCAGCACCTACAACCACAGATTCATGGATTATACAATCTTTGCCCTCCAAAAGTATTCCTCCTCGCCTACCGGCGGTCATCCTCCAGGGTGAAAAATGGCGGGTGAGTTTATTGAAATCAGAACATGGATTTTCTGAAAAAATCAGCGCCTTCTTTTCAGGACGTGGTATTTTCTGATTGATCAGAATGGTCGTTGCCGCACTGGAAAGCGCCTTTTCGTAATACTTTGGATGATCCACAAAAACAATATCTCCCGAAACAACTTTGTGTATCTCATTGATTCCGGTAACGGAAAAATCAGGATCGCCGTCATATTCACAACCAATCAGCAAGGCTATTGAAGATAGCGTTTGAGGAGGACTCAGTTTCATTCGGCAAAGTTCGGAAAAGGATGCTCCTCCCCCTACAATCCGGCAAAAGTTTTAGCCCTGCTAATAAAAGCTATCTATGCTATCAGTAGTTAAGAACACACCTTGCCGACAGTCCCATATTCTTACTGATAAAGTCACTCTGGAAATTAGAATTACCTGAGAAAATTCGCCGCTTCGCCTCGGTACCGCTCTGTTCGCTCGATGTCCAGTAGTAACCATAGGTACTTCCATTAGCATAATAAATATTTCCTCCACAGTTACCTCCATTGCACAACACTCCTGAATTCAGCGAAAGCAGTGATGACGGACTGGAGGAAATGGCCGCACCCCACTCGCTATCCGTTGCCACGTGCCATCCTGAGGGGCAAATACCCTGGCTACCATTGATCGTTGAATAGTTCATCAATTCGTTCCATTGATATAAAGCACCCCAGGTATTACAGTTAGATGAGAGCCCATCATAGCAATACTTTTCTATCGTCCCGTCGTTGGAAGAGTTCGTATTCAGGTTTGTTTCAGTGCCGATATTCAGATTTTTCGTAAACCAGCAATTGCCACCAATCATGGCTGTAGTATAATTAATTCCAGAGTAAGAAAGGTTATCTCCGCATGTAAACAGCGGAACAAAACTGATTGAAACTTCATCGGTAGTAGAGCCACAATTGTTTGTAATGACCCACTGCAACACATAACTGCTACCTGCTACGCCATTAAAAATTGTTGCCGGATCCGATGTTGACTGAAAACTTCCTCCCGAACCACTGATTACTGTCCATGTCCCCGATCCATGAATAGGGGTATTGGCAGAAAGCGTGGCAGAAACTCCGCTCAGGCTCAGTTGGTCAGAGCCGGCATTCGCGATAGACGGCTGCGGAGAACAGAGGCCACATACTTCATACCACGATCCGGCAGCACGGTAGTTGAGACAATTCATTGTAGTATTAAAAATGACGAGGCCATCGGCGGGGCTGACAATTGCATCTCGCTCCACAGTAGTCATCCTCGGTGGAAGAAATCCTTTCGAGGTGGACTCGATATCGAGCATGGATGATGCATCGGGTGAGCCCGATCCGACTCCGATTTTCACTCCTTGCGACCAAGCGCAAGAAACAGAAATAATTACCATCAGAAATAAAAATAACTTTTTCATTACGGTAGGTTTTAAATATGGTCTATATCCTTCTCTTATTTAAGCGAAAATTTCATACTGCAATGTACATCTTAAACCGGTAATTCGGAATAACTAATTGCTGAAACACAAAATATAAAAATTAACCCCAGATTATACAATAGGTTCGAGAAGGAAGATCAAAAACCATAAGTATAGAACCACACCCACAGGTCTCAAGTGAGCAATCACAATTGTTCGTACAGTAAGCGTTCTCAGCAGGTCACTTATGCAGTCTCCTCTATATTTATTCCTCCCTACTCGCCAGAGTTAAACTCCTTAGAGAAAATAGGGTCGAAAATGAAACGGGCCTTTTCAGGAAAGCTACATAAAACCCCTGTTCAGATCAGTGAATTTATTTCACATCAATCTGAAATACCTACGAAGATTACAGTAAAAAAGCCCGTTCAATTATTTTTTTTCATGTAATTAATGAAGCTGTTGAGAATTGAATTCAGCTATCTGCAATGATTAATGGAATTAAAAAAAACGCCAGATCAGCGGGTTTCTAAAAGTACAATTAATAAAATCTCAATAATGCCAAAGATCGTGCTCCATAGTAAAGAGATCGTTTTTTATGCGCTCGCTTTCAAGGAGCGCATCAATTCCTTTCGCATAGCTCTCAATACCTCTGTTGTAAACATTCTCTTCCTTCACCACATAAGCAGTAAACATACGTTTCTGGAAAAGATCATCAAAGGTCATGCGCTGAGCATCGTTATGCATATTGAAAACATCGTTGTTGGCAAATATGTACCTGCACTCTGGAAAGTATAACCAAAACAACTCCTTTTTACCGATTACCTCACCCGATTCTGATGTTTTTTCAATTACCGGCGCAATACCGATTATCCGTACATACCTCTCGGAGCGTTGTTTATCGAAGATCCAGTCTTCTTTCAACTTATAGGCAATGATTGATTCCGTTTTGACGGGTTCAACGTTTTTCACCTCGACTTTATCGCCTGTCTCAAGGTCTTCTTTGTACCTAATGACAACAGGGTTTAACACTGAGTCAATTTCAGCCGTCTGCATCTGGTAGCGAAACTCATCGTCCTCCTGTGTAGGGCCAAGACTGTAGGCACTGATAGAGCCTTCGATCAGCAAGGCATCCCTGATTACCCGGAAAAGGCTTTTGCGGTCTGCTAAATCCTCTTCCGTGGGGAAATACATTGTATGGTTCATCTTCTGGCGAAGATCCACAATCTCCCAAATGCGCTTTCTCCACATCACGTCAGCTTGACGGAGATGCGGATAAGGGACCACGCGGCGGGTCGGGTTGTGTTCCGGTACGTACGCACCATCTAACACTGTCTGTGTCTGCGATTGCCCGACAAGGGACACCAGCAGAAACAGTGTCAGCAACAGAAGCAGTTGAAATAACTTTTTCATGATCTCGATGATTTTGTTATACAATCTTCAGCGTGATGGAAGCTACCTTGCGGGTTGTTCCGTCAGGCATATCCACCATGATCTCTTCAATAAATATTTTCTCTCCCTTCTTTGCCTTCTTAATATTATCTGTCATATCACCAGTCACCGCATTGTTACTCGATTTAAACTCTTTAAAAGACCCTTGGTTAGTGATTGTAAGTTTGAATGATTTCACGAGAACTTTCACGTTGAAATCAAAACCCTCCATATCTGCCCTCACACCCGCAGCCACCGAAGCATCTCCCTGAGATATGGAACTATCAAAGGGTTTTTTACCTCCAAAAGAAGGAACAGGGTCAGGGATACGTTTGATGCGGAATTTCTTGGGTGGCATCGGTGTATCCTTACCATTTACATTAGCGGTAACCCTGATCGTTGCCTCATTTCCCTGTCCTGGTTTTACGGTATATGTACCATCGCCCCCGGGTCCTGAAATCGAGCCTCCTTCCATACTCACTTTCAACGCGCTCTTACCCACACCTGGTACCGATATTTCTACGGGATTATCCAATCCACGATAGAACACGTTCATCTGAGTTGGTGAAACAACAAGTGCCGGCTCTCCTACGAAAAATGGCGGAATAGCAAATGCAATCGGTTTGTCTTCACCCGCGGCATCCTTGTAAACGATCACACCTTTGTAAGCGTGTTCACCAAGACCGAGACTCCCCGTATTCACTTTGAATTTGCACTTTCCATCAGGGCCTGAAGGAACGGCTTCTTTGCCGGCATAATCAAATACTTCTGGAATGCTTTTCCCATCAAACTCTCCTCCCATATAAATGCGGGTCTGGCTATTTTTATTATACGCTGCGAGGTAAACTTCTGCAACGAAAGAATCTCCCTTCAGCACATAACTCTGCTTAGGAACAACCGCAACTGTTACATCAGTAAATTTAAGGTCGGTAGTATTGATACTGGTAGCGAGATCAGTGATAGCGCTTGTTTTAGCATTCAGTACGTCTGCCTGTATCTTGGAAAGCGTTGCAATAACAGCCACGAGAGGAGAGTGATAGAAAGTACTGGTTTCCCATACTTCTTTTACACCTTCATTTTCTTCTTCGGGGAAAACAAATGCACTGTTGATAGATGAAATAACATCATCTCTCAGTTTGATCTGCTTGCCGGCAATATTGGTGACCTCGATAGTTTTAAACCAATCTCTGTATGCCTCCAGTCTTTGTTTTAACTCATTGGCTGACCATGGATCCGTTCTGGGAGCCTGTGGGTTCTGGCCGACGAGAAGAGTAGTATTATTTTGGTTCTCATCGGGCTTGGCTACCTTTTCTCTTCCTTCAGGTGAACCAATCTCGATTGCTTTCCCATCTTTCATAAACTCTTCATAGCCGGCTCCATCCTTGTTGCTTTTCATGGAACAAGCCATTACACGAGCCTTCAACTCTTCGATATAAGCGATCATCTCATCGCCCTTATTAGCCACCTCTTCAGCCTTTGCCAAAAAAGGCGCTGCCTTTTCTGCTTCTTTTGAAGCTCTCAGCCCTTCTATCGTCGCATCGGCCTTGGCCTCAAGAACTGAGTTGGTAACACCGAGACTTTTATTTATCTGGATAAATGCATTCAATACATCTTTGGATATATTCAACGCAAGAAGTGCAGTAAGAACGAGGTACATCATACCTATCATCTTCTGCCTGGGGGTTTCTTTTCCGCCTGCCATTTTCTTAGGGTTTAAAAGTTACTATTGTGGTTAAACACAATTGCATTAAACAATTTTTATTGACGGGCGGTCCCCATTGCATTCAGCATATTGCTGTAAACTGTGTTGAGAGACTGAAGGTTTTTCGCAAGTTCAGCGATATTCTCCTTATATATCTTAGTGTCTTCAACAGAGTCTGCCAGGTTTTTCACTAAGGCATTCATATCGCCAAACATCATACGGGTTTTTTCGAGTTCTGACAATTGCAGTTCGTACATATTATTCAATGCCCCAAGATTCTCCGACATTTTCTGTAAGTGAATACCGGCAGCTTTGCCTTCTTCAGCATGGCTGGTAAGACCCGTAAGGGTTTCAGATGCCGCAGCATAAGTATCGGCAAGGTCAGATACTTTACCAGCAGCACTGCGAAGTTTGGAGGCATATTCCGTTGAAGCGACTGCTGCTTCGGTATTGTCTGAAAGATGTTTTGCATTGCTGCTGAAAGTGCGGAGTCCATCACCCAGACTGGCGATCAGTTCCGGCTCTATCTTCGCTTCACTCAGCATATTGTCCAACTGCTCTGTGATACTTCCACCGGTAATCTTATTTTTCGCTTTAGATGATTCTTTCAAATTCTTC
>JADLBA010000028.1 GCA_020848015.1 Crocinitomicaceae bacterium
AATGTGTAACTTTAACCTTCATATTTTTAGTTTGTTCAAAAACCAAAATATGAAAAATTAAATAGGCAAGTGAAAACTCGCCTCTTTATATTTATTTTAGTCGGTCAGTAATGATTATTTTGTTGCTGAGATGGGCAAGTAGGGGGGAGGAACGTTTTGCTTTTCTTTTTGGAAACATTAGTACTTCTGATGAAGTTTACTGATTTCTTGCGCTAACATTTTCAAGTCTTGTTTCATCAATGCTACGTATGATTCAGTTTGATCCAGCATATCTGCTCTGTTCATTAATTCATCTGCCATATATTTACCGCCTTTTCCAAAGTAAAGATCCGATTTATCCTCTTTTTCCCCTTTTGATACCTGATCAAAGAGGTACCATTTTTCTACAAGTAGCTTTGCAAGAGATTTTTCCTTACTCTGAGGATTTTCTGTGGTTAAATAATACCATATTGCGGGGGGATAGTAACTGGAAACGGACGAATTTTTCCAAATGTCGGTAAGTGCGTTATCTAAATGATAAAATTCAATTTTCCTTTTATTCACCAGCATTAAAATACCTAATGTTGCTTCAACAATGCTTACGCTAACAGTGAGACCACTTGATAGATGGTTGTTTGAACTGGTGTTAGAGATTGCTTCTGCTGATATTGCTCCAGCAGAACCTATAATTATGGAGCCGATGATCAATTTTTTTTCTGCTTCCCCTTCTTTTTCTTTTAAATAATTCGCAAATTGCTGTGCTCTCTTTTCTTCACAATCGAGTTTGCTGGAAATAGCCGATACTTCAAGAGAAGCTGTACTTATCTTCTCGTTTATTTGTTGTAAAAGTTCTATTAACCCAATACGCTTTTCTAAGGTCGGAGCCGATTGGTATTCTTTGGAAAGCGTAATATAATCTGACAATACCCCTATTAATCCAATCGCATTTGATATACGCAATGATTTATCCGTGAATCTATTGGTTAGTAGGGTGTCTATAGCAATGTGGTTAAAAGGCTTAGGCATATCTGCTTCTGAATAATTTTTTACTATCTGTTCGTCGCATTGGCTTTTGTCGAAATGAAACGATTTCTGCGAAGCTCTAAAGCTTGTACAAGATGGTAGTATCAATGAAGTAACAAATAGTATAATTACTGCATAATTGATTTTTAGCGTTCTAATCATTTTATATTGAATCTCTGTTAGTCTTGAATATTTGCCATCGTTCTGATGATGTCTGCTGCCCATGAGTATATATTGTGACCGACCGTTACCTGCCTCATTTGACTCATTCGCTGATTTTGCTCTTCTGGTGGCATTTCTAATGCCAGCTTGATGGCATCTGCCGACTTTTCAATATCATAAGGGTTGATGATTAATGCTCCTTGTAGTTCTTGTGAAGCCCCCGCAAACTGGCTTAGGATAAGTGTGCCGTCATTATTGGTTCGTGTTGCAACAAATTCTTTTGCCACAAGATTCATCCCATCATGAAGGGAGGTGACCATACAAAGATTTGCCGATGTGTAATATGGCTGGATTTCAGCTTGACTGTGATGTTTTTTTAATAATAAAATGGGTTTCCAGTTTTTTGTTTTGAAGCGCAAATTGATTCTTTCCGCTTCTTTATCAATGGCAGTTATCGTGTCTGAGTAACTCTTCAATAGCGTTCTGCTGGGAGCACCAATTTGGACAAAAGTGAATTTGCCTTGATAGGACGGATTTTTTTCAATGAAGCGTTCAATTGAAAGAAATTTTTCTAAAATTCCTTTTGTGTAGTCAAGACGGTCAACCCCAATACCCATTAATTTGGCCGAAATACCGTTTCCTGCTAAAAGTGCCGAAGCTGTTTTTTTTGATGGATTTGTTTCAAAATCTTTTGGGGTAAAAGCAATGCTGATAGGAAAAGGTTTTACTAGCGTAGAATGACCGGCCATTTTTACCGAAAAATTTTCCCAAAGCACTCGCGACTCAAGTGTATTTCCTACTGTTTCTAAAAAATGATTGCAATGATACTGTGTATGAAACCCTATTAAATCTGCTCCTAACATTCCTGTGAGGATTTCTCTTTGCCATGGGCAAATTCCAAATGATTCCGGATTCGGCCATGGAATATGCCAGAAGATAGCGATCCTTGCAGTTGGTTTTTCTTTTTTTATTAATTGAGGCAAAAGTGCAAAATGATAATCTTGAATTAAAATGAAGGGTTGATCCTCCTCTTTTGTTTCTTCAAGAACAGCTTTTGCGAAATCCTCATTTACTTTTTTGTAATAATGCCAGTCTGCTTTTCTAAATGTTGGCCGGTATGGGCAATATGACATAAAGGCCATAATCCTTCATTGGAAAATCCGTAATAAAAATGGTTTTCCTCCTCCTTGGTTTGCCACATTCTCCGCAAAGTATATTTTGGTTCGTCTGGCGGAACCTGTAGCTTGTCATTCTTATCAACCGTTTCTTTATCAGCATCTCCAGTACCCGATGCAATCCACAGCCCGCCACACGCTTGTAGAACCGGCTCCATTGCCGTAATCATTCCACTTGCAGGAATAATACATGTGATATTTTTCCCTTCGTGGATGTGCATATAGGGCTCACGATTGGAAACGACAACCATTTTTTTACTTTGCAATAAATTTTCGACTTCAATTTTTAATCGATCAGGTGTCCAGATTGCCTCCGCATTGCTTCTTAGTTTTGCTTCTTCTTCCGCGGAGGCTTTTGCTTCATGCATTGCTTTTGCAATATGAATTATTTCTCTGTGGAGTGGAGCAAGAAACATTGCCGGTGGTGATTGGTTCAGGTGTTCTGCATTTCCAACCCTTGCTGCTTTTACCCAATCTACAATTTTACTTATCGGGCTGTAAATTCCCCAACGAATTATCACTACCGTAAGTGATGATACTATAAATGCCTGAATAAACCATCGGAGAAAATTCCGGAACCAAATACTGTTTATTATACTATCAATATATTCTGCATCAGCATAGAAAATTATTGCAGCATTAGGCACTTCATCTTTCTGTAATGGTTTTATATATTGGAAAATTGTCCGGTTATTTACCTTGATGTAATTTCCCAGCATTGTGTCTGCTGCTAAGGATTGTGTAATGTAATTTGAGGAATATTGAATGAGGGGATCCAAGGAATTTGTTGCGATGATGCTGTCTTTCCCATAATATAGCGCTATTCCTGTTAAATTATAATGATCACTTATACTATCAATAAATTGTTCAAGTTTCTTAGGATTGTTTTGCCCGGTGATTGATGGTAAATTATTTTGGCTGAACTCATCGGCAATATCCGCAGTGTGAATCTCAAGGTCTTTATTGAGTTTATCTCTCTCTACTGAAATTTGATAGATCGTAAATCCTAAAGCCACCAGCCCTACTGCAATTACTATTGAAATAATGAGCGCAAAATTTAATCGCATAGTTGTTCTAATAGATGGATTACTCCCTCAGGGGTTTCTATCCTGTATTTTGCTGAAGTTTTTCCGCCTCCAACTTTTATTGTTATTCCATAAATATTTCCGAATAATGCATCAAACATATCTTCATCTGTTTTATCATCTCCAATGCATAAAATGCAATCGTATTCGTTTTGTTCAATAGAATATTTTACAGATTTTCCCTTGTTTGCTTCTCCCGCACTTATTTCTACTATCTTGTTTCCATCCTGTATTTTTAAACTATTCAAAACTGTAATTTTTTCTGCACTATGGATTAATTTTCTGGAAAGTTTATAGCCATTTACGGATTCCGCATTTCTATAATGCCAGGCTAAAGAGTATTGCTTCTCTTCAATGAACGACTCCGGAAGAGCAAATGTTGCCTGTGTCATTAATGAAAAAATTCTATTCCTCCAAACCCCATCATCGGTTATTTGCTTTTTCCATTCACCCCTGTCTTTTAACAACGCGCCGTGTTCTGCGAAAATAGTTATGGGTAAGTTCCCTATAAATTTGTCTATTTCATGAGGTGTTCTGCCGGTGAGAATAATAACTTTTGTTTGCTTTGTGTTAATTAATTTTCTTAAAGTATTTTGTAATCTTTCTGACGGGATTGCATTTTGCGGGAGTGGTTCAAGATTGACAAGTGTTCCGTCATAATCGAGCAGAATTAGCTTTTTCTCTGCATATCTAAATTTATTTACTATTTCTTCGTATTTCATTTGCCTCAAAGATAGTATTTATCTTTTTGGAGAAGAATGTACGCTAATTCGGTGAATATTTACTCTGACAGTCGGCTATGACCGACTTTAATTTTGAGTGGAATATCATTTCTCTTTTGCCTATCGTTGTGGCATCAAGATTAACCATAGAACAATAGCGATAGGTATATTTCTGAATTTACCTCTACCGCTATTGAAAATCCTGATGAAAAGAGAGTAGGCGGAGTGAAAGATTGTGTTGTGTAGCCATCTTGCATAATTTGCAGAGATTATTTTCAAAAATATCGAATCAGATAGTTTGGCAAATTTTTTTTGGACGTATTATGTTTTCTATTATTTTTATTAAAAAAAATTAGCCGATTTTATTTGCGACAATTTCACGAATTTCAGCTTCCGCTTTTTCTACTTCTCTCTCCAGTGTTTCTGCTTCGGACAAAAGTTGTTGAGTGAAAATTTTGTCTTTTATTCCTGGCGCATTGATTCGTACATTCAGTACAGCCCCCATCACTGCACTGCGAATACATAGTGCACCAACTCCCGCATCTGTAACAGAATTTGGATTCCCCTTTTCTGCCATCGTCCGCAGAATTTGCATTGCACCCGCCGCTGTTCTTGCCGTGATTAATGGTACTTCCATCGCATACTTGTAAGCAGATTCTATCGCCACTTGGCGTACTGCTTTTTCTTCTACTGTATTTTTTGGAAGACTAAATGCCTTTATTACTGCATTGAAAGAGTGGGTGTCCTCATCTACCAGCGATAGGAGCTTTTTCTGAATGTCCATTGCCTGGACTGCATATTCCGAAAATTCCTCCCAACGCTCATCCCATCCGCGCTTGTGAGAAGAAAGGTTTGCAACCATTGCGCCGAGTGAAACTCCCAGTACACCAACATAAGCGGAAACGGATCCTCCTCCTGGCGCTGGCGCTTCTCCCGATGTCTCATCGGCAAATTCTTTGAGTGAAAGATCGCCTAATTTATTTTGTCTGACTGTTTTTGATTCGATGATGTATTCAACGATCTTTTCTTCTGCTTTGAAAGGGGAGAGATCAGAAAGGCCCAATGACTTCGCTGCTATCTTAATCTTTTCTTTTTCCGGAATACCCAGCGATCGCTGTTGCTTGCGCAGAAAATAATCAGCGGCATCGAGCACACAATGCAATGGCACTAAACCTACGATCTCCGATCCTGTAACGCGAAGACCCCGTTCCTCCGCCTTTTTACAGGCTTCTTCAAACGCGGTATGCATCGGTGTTATGTTGATATTCGTAAGGTTCAACGACAGTTGTGCAATACCATATTCTTCAATATACCAACCGATTCCTTTCACACTTTTGAGAGACCCCGGAATTCTTTTTGGCTCTCCATATTCATCGAGGATAGGCTTCCCCGTCAACGGATCACCTTCGCGTAGTGTACGCCCTGCTTCGCGTATATCAAATGCAATGGCATTGGCTCTGCGCGTGGAAGTTGTATTCAGATTAATATTGTAGGCCACGAGAAAATCGCGAGCACCGATGGTGGTGATCCCGGTTTTTCTGACATGATCATTAATGAAAGAAGGGCCAAAATCGGGCTTCCATTCAGGTGTGGTTATTTTTTCTAACGCTTCGTATTCGCCTTTTCTGCAGTTAGCCAGGTTTTTACGCTCATCAATGAGGGCAGCACTTTCGTAAAAATAGCCGGGAATGTTCAATTCTTTTCCGACGCGCTCTCCCAATGTGCGGGCATAAGCAGCACATTCTTCCACGGTAATACCTGACACGGGAACCAGCGGACAAACATCGGTGGCTCCCTGTCGCGGATGTTCCCCTTTATGTGAACGCATATCTATTAGTTCTGCTGCCTTTTTTATTAACTGAAATGCTGCTTCACATACAAACTCCGGCTCTCCGGCAAAAGTGATGACTGTTCTATTGGTGCTGGATCCCCTGTCCACATCTAGAAGCATCACCCCCTTCACCTTTTCAATAACGGAAATAATGGAATCAATTCTTGCGTGGTCTCGG
>JADLBA010000029.1 GCA_020848015.1 Crocinitomicaceae bacterium
TACTGTTCCAGGAAAATCATAGTATTGATCCGGGCCAGCATCCACTTGTGGTAAAGGTTGAACAATTACCAGCAGAGAATCCTGACCGGCACATCCGTTTTCATCCAATCCTGAGAGCACGAAATACATCGTAGTAGGCGGGCTTAGCGTCGTATGTGCTGCATTAGAGGGAAAGGCATAAGACGAGGGTTCCCATATATATGAGATACCGCCGGATGCATCAGCTTCTATACTCTGGCCTTCGCAGATTGTTCCGCCTTCCGATGCATCAATATCAGGAATCAAAACAATGACCGTTACCTCTGAAGTTCCAGTGCCACACGGATTGGAAAGTGTGACGTGATAGGTAGTAGTGGTAAATGGAGAAGCAAATGGATTTCTGATAAACGGATTATCTAATCCATCCTGAGGGCTCCATTGCCAGGCGCTGGCGTTTTCTGCATTGAGCTGAGTGCTGCTGCCCTGGCAAATCGTTTCTTCCGGATAAACATTTCCGCCTGGTGCGATTTCGAATACCGTTATTGTTACTTCGCGAATAACCTCGCATCCTTCTACCGTTGTTATCAAAACGGAATAGGTAGTAGTGATCGGTGGAGAGGCGTGGGTCGCTGGGTTGGTTGGATCGGAAAGCCCTGTTGCCGGAGACCATTGATAAGTACTTCCACCGGTGGCAACCAGATCGGCGCTGCCTCCGATACATATATCAGCATCGGGAGAAATACCGGTCGGGGGATCTACAATTTCAACCACCACCGCCACTGTATCTGCACTACAGCTATTGAAGTCAACAGCATAATAGGTGGTTGTTGCTTCAGGTGATGCAATAGGATTGGGGATGGTTGTTGTGCTAAGTGTTGAGTCGGGCAGCCAGTAAAGAGCCGGTGATCCGGTAGCATTCAGTTGTACACTGTGACCAACGCAGATAGGGTTTGGAGTTTCCACAGAAGGATTTACGGGATCTATGACGGTGATAAAAACACTGGTAGTATCAGGGGAGAAACATCCGTTAGCATCCGTAGCAATCAATGTTATCTCGAAAATTCCGCCTTGTTGGTAGGTATGTCCAGGCTCAAAAGCTTCGCTTGAAAAACCATCTCCAAACAACCAATCGTAATCAGTAGCCCCTTCGCTCAGATTCAGAAATTGTGCTGTTGATCCGACACAAATAGAAGATGGGCCGTTGATTTCGACCTGTGCAATTGCCTGCGCCAGATTGAAACGGAAAACGGCCATATTACACCCAAAACTATCGTTGGTATTGCTCCATGCGTTGGGGGTTGTAGGAAAATCGCTGTTGCCCTGGCACCCTGCGCATACGGCCTGATACACCGATCCTTTTTTATCAAAGCGGGAAGTACCGCCATCCACATGTTCGCCGCTCAGTGAGCCTCCGAGATAGGATGCGTAAACCAATGCAGTGGCATCCGGTTCAAGTACGCAGAGATAAAAATCGCTTCCGTCGGTGGACGACTGAAATGCATCACTGGTAACCGGTAAACCAAAGGTTGTACTGCTTGTAGCATGGCAGGTATAAAACGTCTGGCATACACCTGAATTGGTAACTCCGCCCCATCCGCTAAAATAAATCTGGTTGCAATCGCTGACGAGAAACGCAGTAGGCGAAATATCAATCTCTCCGCTTCCCGTGCCAATAGTAGTATTCCATTGTACTGTGGCAAGATTACCGTCAAATTTCCGGATGAATAACCCGCTGTTGGGTTGGCCGTAAACACCCGGTGAAAGCGGCATCTGACCTGCTGTTTGCCCCAATGCATATATATTTCCCGAAAGATCGGCCTGAACAAAATAGACTTGGTCATAATCGGTAGTTCCGATAAACGTTCCTGCGACAACCGACAGGCTCGCGGGGTTTATTTTTATCACGAAACCATCGGTTTGACCATTAAAGCCAGTGTCAGCGCCGCTCATTGTATGGGGGAAATTGACGCTTCTCGTCCCGCCGGCAATGATTATTGCTCCATCTGGGGCAAACTCGATGGCATAGCAGGCATCATCACCGCTCCCTCCTATGTATGTGCTGAACAGCAGATTTGAAAGTGAGGGATTCAATTTAAAAACAACCCCATCGCAGTTGCCTCCGCCAAAAGTTGACTGGGGCGCTGATCCCACTATTGGAAAATTACCCTGTGTAACCGAAGACACGAAAACATTATCGCTTTCGTCCACATTGATTTCGCCGCGAAAAGCATCTCCATAATTGTAAAAAAGTTGATCGGTATAGTTTAATCCATCGTTTCTGTTACCTCCGACAAATGTTGAATTCAGCATTTGCCCTGTGGAAGAAAATTTACTGATAAAAAAGTCACAACCGCCCGGATGGTCTTGGGTAAAAAAATTATTCATTGACAGGCCCGGACCACCGATAAAAACGGGTTGATATACTCCGGAAGTAGCGGGGAAATTATTGCTCCCCGTTACGCCCAACAGCAAATAATTATCCTGACTGTCGGAAACTAAGCTGTGAGGGGTTTCCACTCGTGAACCCCCGAGATAAGTGCTGTATAAAAGCTGGGTTCCATCGGGTGAAAACTTTGAAATAACCACATCTATAAAGTTTCCCGCGGCGCTGTTAAAGTTGGTTGAATAAGCCCCGGGAGTAACTGGATAGCCTGGAGCAAATACCGTTGCGCTTGAAATGAGATTACTCTCAGAATCAGAGCAAGCCGTGGCACCAAAATTATTGGCCACCGATCCGATATAGGTAGCAAACGCTATTTCAGGGTCTATAACCAGGTCAGCGGATTTGTCGTAACTGCCAATTTCAAAAGTAAGAGTATGGCCTTTCAACACATAGCTGCATACTACCTCCTTTATTAAACCATCAATGACCTGGTATGCATAGGGTTTATTTTCTATGATTTCGTTCACCGAAGTCTTTATTTTAATCTGCCCATTATCAAGACCTACCTCAACATCTCCTTCGTAGATCATCCTAATATCTTCCACCCTGCCTCCCTTATGCACAATAATGTCATACTTAATAGAAGAGGCGCGCGAGAATAACTTCACGTCAATGTTCTTGTATAAGCTCTTGTAATCGCATCCCCCAAAAACGGGAACATTGGATGCCCATTTTGATTTGTCTTCTCCAATATAATAATTCGTGTACCATGATTCCGGCCTGTTTCCCTGCATTGAAGGGGCGGTAGCGCCGTCGAATCGCATACTGTAACTGTGCTGCCTGTAAACCGGGTCTCCCTGCGGAGCCTTCCCCGCCGGATGAATAAAATCCATGATGTGCGGATCAAAAAACTGCCACGTGAGGCGATCATTCTCTATCCACAAAGAACCGTTGGCCACCTCTGCCCTGTACTTTACCCGCTCCGGCCACTGCCCCCTGTTTTCAATAAAAACTGCCTGTTCCCAACTGATCAGAGAAGGAAAATAGAATAGCAGGATGATTAGTAACCTGTACATCATCATTTCCAAGACTTCCTCCATTGTGAGGGAGTTGCTGTGGAATGATTCAATATTACGCGATTTTGAGAAAAAATAAAAAACTATTACCCTACACTTTCATCTTTTTTCCGACCTTAGCCCATAACCAAAACCGAAAAAAATGATACGATCAAAGATTTTATGGCTCGCCGGAATTTGTATTTCCGCGATCCTCTTTATGGGGTGCCCCTATTCGAGTTCTATTGCTCTGAGCGACCCTTCCTACAAGATTTCAGATAATCTGATTGGCACTTGGGAGCTTTCCGGAAATTCGGATGGCGATAAATTCGAAGTAAAACGCACCAGTGGAACCACAGTAGAAATTATCAAAACTATGGGATACGATCAATCTCAAACTACTTTCGATGCACATATTACCGATATCGCAGGAACACTTTTTCTGAATGCCCGCGAAGGAGGAGATGAATATGGTTCGTATTATTTTTATAAGATTGAAAAAGACGGAGAGTATAAAATACGACTTATTCCTGTTACTTCCTATATCCGTGAAACGTTTGAGACCGCAGAAGAAATGAGGAATTTCTTCGAAAGCAATATGCAAAACAGCTATTTCTTTACTACCGAAGACGAGCTTTACTATAAGATAAAGTAAGGAGAAGGCAGGGATTTCTAGCTTGAATAAAAATTCAGGGGTGCGATGATTTTTCCATAGTATCCCGGAATTATTTCTATGAGAGTTTTTCAGAGAGAATGCGCATCTCCACCATCGGAGAAATCTTATCATATAAAATCCGGTACACTGCTTCAGCGATGGGCATATCAACATTGAATGTCCGGTTGATTTCAAAAATTCCTTTTGTTGCGTAATATCCTTCAGCGACCATATTCATTTCGATGGTCGCCCATTTTACACTATAACCCTTTCCGACCATAGTGCCAAAGGTGCGATTGCGCGAGTAGGGGGAATAAGCCGTTACAAGCAGGTCTCCGAGATATGCCGACGATTTTACATCGCGGTGTACTTCGTGTGCTGAATCTAAAAAACGCTCCATTTCACGGATGGCTACACTGATCAGTACCGCCTGGAAATTGTCTCCGTAGCCTAACCCATGGCAAATTCCCGAAGCAACTGCGTAAACATTTTTCAGAACAGCAGCCAACTCAGCCCCAAAAACGTCTTCTGTGGTGCAGGTTCTGATATACCGGCAAGACAGCATTTCACCTATGGTGTATGCTTTTTGGATGTCGTGGCATCCGATGGTCAGGTAAGAGAGTTTTTCCATCGCCACTTCTTCCGCATGGCAAGGGCCACAAATAAGACCAATGTTTTCACGGGGTACCCCCAGTTGTTTGTGAAAATAGTGCGCGGGTATCGAGTCAAACTCATTAATAACTCCCTTGATAGCAGAAAACAGTACTTTTTTTTCAAGCCCTGAAGGTTGGACAGAACTGAGTGTTTCATGCAGGAATGCCGACGGGATTGCGATGATCAGGTAGTCCGATATATCCACTACCTCTTGAAAATCACTGGAAATATTCAACTGGGAAGTATCAAACTGGATACTCTGGATATAGTTCGGATTATGCCCTGTCTGTTGTATATGGCGAATGCTCTCATCATTGCGCATCCACCAGTTTACCTTTTCGCAATTGTTACAAAGCAGCTTTACTATGGCGGTGGCCCAGCTTCCGCCGCCAAGAACACCAATGCGAATTTCCTGTTTTTTTTTCGGTTCCATTTGCAGGGGGCGAATATAAGAGCCTTATCTTGCGCAGCGGAATTTCCTCACTTAGCGGTATTCGGCGACAAAAAAATGCCGATGAAAAAAAATTTCTGCACGTGTCAATAAGCTATTCCCAAAAAAAAATCCTTTAAAACAATCAAAAATTTTGCACAATAAAAGTTTTTAGTATCTTCGTACGGCTAAAACAATGTTTTTTATCCAATAAATCAAGAATACAATAAACAATAAACCCTTTCAAAAATGAAAAAACTTATTCTCTCTTTTGCTGCGGTAACTGCTACGTTTGCTGCATTTTCACAGGTTGACATTGACAAAGCCATCAACCTCTCCGGCAGTGGTTCAGATGCAAAAATCACCGGTATTCAGGAAGTAAACGGAGCACAGGATGCCGTAAGTGCTGAAACTGTTCAGAAAGGAGCGCTTACTTATGCCGGAGCTACAGGAAGCGGTGGCGCTTATGCTATTACACTTGCCCCTGCCATATCAGCTTATACTGCCGGTCAGGTGTTGAATTTCAGCGCTAACCACGCCAACACCGGTGCTGCTACACTCAACGTGAATTCTATCGGCGATATCGCTATTGTAAAGAACGGTTCGGTTGCATTGGCTGCTGACGACATCAAGAGCGGTCAGTTTGTTACTGTTATCTATGATGGAACCAACTTCCAGATGGTTTCTCACTTGGGTAACGCTGCCGGCGGTGGTGGTGGAGATCCTACACTGATCTACACTACCAACGGATTCTAATTGAGCGCTCTCTTAGAATAAGTTGAGATGAAACTGCTTTTCTCTCTCGTTGCAATAGTGGGCTTCTCCTTTGCTTTAAAGGCACAAGGGACACTGCAATTCAACAGGGTACTAAAGGTTACTGATACTCCTACTACCGTTGATGTCGGAAAAGTGTGGAAGGTAACCAGTATCTACGGGTATGAAAATGCATGTATCATGTATTCAAATTCACAGAGTTCAACGTGGTCTTGGAAAAAGATTCTCCGAACCTCTTATTATGTGGACGGCGTGGAAGTTATTTCGAGTCTCAAAGATCAAATTATAAAGAGGTTCTGTAATAGCTCTACCTGTTCAGTTTGTGATGACGGATGGACCACAGCGGTGTTTGATGCATCTGTACCGGCGAACCCAAACATTCTTCCAATGTGGCTTGAAGCAGGAACGACTCTTGCCTCCGGTGGATCTAATACTTTCCTCTCGGTAATTGAATTTAATATAGTGCCATAAAGGCATTTTATAAGTATCCAAAAAGGCTGCATTCTATGCGGCCTTTTTATTTTTGTATCAATGAGGATTTTCTTCCGGATAAAATTGTTATTTACAAAATTTCGTCAAAAAAATTACCGCAATGTGCGCAAAGACTTTCGCAAAGAGCGGGGAGGCGATGTGCCTCATAGAAGATTTTATCCAAGTAAACACAACTCAGGAAAATAGATTACTCACTAATAGGCCAGATACTTTTTTTCCCGAACAACAGCGCTATTACTCAACAGAATTCTTTCAGAGCCTAATACAACAGGCTTTGTAAAGGCGATTCAAAATCCAATGAACTGAAATACTTGCGGAGTCCTGCATATACAGTGA
>JADLBA010000030.1 GCA_020848015.1 Crocinitomicaceae bacterium
ATTGACCGGCAATTATGTCCTCTACATCCCACATTCCGGAGAATATCAGTTCACTGTACGAACCGAAAACAGCCCCGCAGAACACAAAAATGTAGTAAGTATTCCTTCTTTTGACAAACCGGTTGCACTGCGTCAGGAAATAAAACTAACCAAAGAAGGCGGGCAGGAAAGGCTGGTGATTAATAATTTCTTTGATACCCCACTCGATGAGGACCTCGCCACGCTGGCCGAAGGAATGCTGAGAGCTAAAGCAGGACTCGATGTAAATGCAGACCCTGCCACTACACGTGCCGCAGATGCCGCCAAAACAACCATACCGGAACTTTCCGTTGCAAAGACAATGGAAAATGCCCCGCTGGCTGCCGGATTTGGAGAAGGCATCACTATACCAACCGTCATCACCGATCTCGAAAAAGAAACGGGGAAGATCCGCCTTTTTATTAAAGAAGCTGACCTCAAGTACTCGAACGGCTACGCTTATGCTGCAAAAAAACAAAAAGAAGCAGATGCGCTGCTTGTAAAAGCCGAAGGTCTTCGCGCATCCACCAGTGGAGCCAACACTGTAGAAGACTTGAAAAAAACCAAGGAGTCGCTTCAACTGATGAAACAGGCTGAAGCGCTTCAAAAAGAAGCCCAGAGTGCTATTGCAGCTGCTGATGCAGTAAAACAGTACCGCGACTCTGAAACAGTAAGGGCCGATGTGCTCGAACAAACCTCTTCAGAACTTAAAATGGCCAATACTGCAGCAGACTTTGATGCAGCATACGCAGTGCTTGTGAAAGAAAAAGATCGCCAGATAAGCCTTCGCAATGGGATAGGCACTCCCTACTCCGATATGATTGCGAAAGCTCGTGCTGCTGAATCCCGACTGAAAGTTTCGGAAGAACGACTTACCCGCTTCCGCGACCAGGAAAAAGTCCTTGCCGCAAAAGTAGCTGGTGCAGAGCAGGCAATGAATTCAGCGAAGAAAAAATCAGACCGTGAGAAAGCTGAAATCTCCTACTCGGAATCAAAAAATGAACTCGATGGTAAACGCAGACAAATACTGCTGGAGCAAAGCAAGGTAGCTGAAGCAGATAAGGCTTCAAAGTCTGCTATTGCCAATGCAGAAATGTTTAAACGCCTTAGCGAAGACAGCCAGTTAGGTATGACTGCTGACGAAGCAATTGCACTGGACGAAACTCAACGCGCTTCTATTGAAATGAAGCTCGGCGCAATGGACAAAAGAATTGCCAGTCTTGAAATTGCCGATCCACAAATGCTCGCCATCATCATGGACGAACCGATGGATGAGCCTTTATCTAATTCCAATGTGAGGGAAAATACAACCTCATCCGTGTCGCAGTATGTTTATCCCGACAGGAACATCAGTGATATTTCAGTGCGCCAGAGTCGTGCTATGTCAAAAATTTCAAGTACAGATCCCACGCTTGCACCGATAAGAAAAATGATCATTGCGGCTACCATTGACGAAACAGTAAAACGCATTACCACTCTTCAGAAAAAGGGTGTCGCTTCTCTTTCATCTGACGAAAAGGAAGAACTCGATCAACTGGTGGCAATGGCCTCACAATTGAAGTCTAACCTTGCAGCGGAAGGGGCTTCACAAAATGAAATTACTCCCGAACAATTGCGCTCTACATATATTTCCGTCAATCCAAATTATGAAACCAGTGTGCAGGCTATCAATAACAGCCGTGGAACAGAATTATCGCGCACTCAAAACACCATCAGCCTGAAGGTTTCCATTATGGAGCAGCTTCAAAACGAGCGCATAAAAAATGCACAGGCAGCAATGGAGGAAAGTGATCCTGTGAAACTCAGCGAGATGGCTTCTCACGACGAACAATTGGCTGCCGCCATTGCTACTCTGAAAAATGAAACAACTGATATCGGCGTTTTCCGTGCAGCCTACGATATGGAAAACAAAGCTATCATTGAAAGTTCTGCATCTGCCGGCACAAAACTCGAAAGTCAGATAGCCCTCACTGAAGAATACAGAAAGGTACTGATGCAGATGGAAACTTTCCAGAACGAGGCGATGGCATTAACCACAGATGGGGATGTAAAAGAAAATATCCGAACCCGGTTGAATGAAATCATCAGTGAAAAGAACAGCACAGATGCACGGCTTACCAGTTATAAAAGTGATCGCCAGCTTACCACCGCTGCTTCAGGGCCGGGATTAAACGAAGTAAAATCTTCTATTGACTCTGCTGCCTCTGGCAATTCATTGGAAGAGGTGCTCGAGGCTCAAGAGGAAGACCGCATTTTGGGTGCTGAAAAATTAAATGCAAAAATGTCGGAGTCATCCATTGCTGAACAAGTGACAAAAAATGCCGAAACAATTAAAGCACTTTTCAAAACAGCGGAAGAGACTGAATCCATTTTTGCCTATGAATCACCCTATGCAGAAAACCTGATTAGCAAATACCAGTCTCAGGGTATTGAAGTCAGCGATCGTGAAAAAATTGCTGAAATTCAAAGTGAAATTTTCCTAGTAGAATCCGAAGTAGAATCCGAAACCCGCGCTGCAAAACAGCGTCGTCTCGACAAACAGGCCGAACAACTGTACTTCAAAAAAGCAGTGCTTGAAATTGGAAACGCCAATGCGATTGCCAAAATGACCGAGACTGAATTCAATGAGGTTCAGAAAAATCTGTTAGAGATGCAATCTGCTAATCAGGAAAAAATTAACCGGCATATCATGGTGAGCGATGAACTAAAAAAGCTCAGCAAACAAGCTAAATCAGAAATGGACACAGCAGCCGAACTGAGAAAAAATGCGTTACCTATAGAAGATGACATCGAGCAAAACGATCTGTACAGAATGGCATTTGCGAAAGAACAGCACGCTATTAGCCTCCTGCAACAGTCGGAAGAAATCATCCGAAACATAGACATGATAAACACCTATGACGATCAGGAACTAACAGAATTGCGCTATGGTAATTCACAAAAGTCAAGCACTGCAATTAATGCGTCGGGAGAAACAGAAGTTCCTGAGACTGCGGATACTGAAGAGATAGCGAGCTCAACAGGTACAACAAGAAAGGGTGCATCAGTTGAACCTTATGTTGCACCGGAGGCAGAGGCAGAAAATTTCGGGATGAATAATACATCAAACCAAGATAATTCATCATCCAACACATCAACAGTGCAGGTAGCAATACCCGCATCTGAAGTGGCAGTTCAGGTTGCTTCACCAAATGCCACAGTTGCTGCGGTGCCAAATGAAAACCTTGCGCCCGCTGAGAATACTGTGACAACTACTATCGCGGGGGCACAGGGTTCAATAAGCAATACCGGAACAACCGCAACCGAAGTTGCTGTCGCTAACAATACAAATGTTGAAAGTATTGCAGGCGTTTCTCCAACATCGGGGACTTCCTCTTCCATAGTGACGAACGCAAACACTTCTTCCAATAACACCTCTACATCAGTGACGAATGCCACTGGTGCTGTGACTTCGGCAGAAAATAGCTCTACAAATATTTCGGCTGAAAAGACTACTTCTGCAATGACTGAAAAAACAGTCGCTGCAAAACAGGGCGCAACTTCAAAAACCGCATCAAAAGGAACTACAGCTTCCGGAGCAGAACCGGTATATAAAGAAAGTAAGATCAAGTTTGTAATGTCCCCTCAGAATCCTGTTTCAACTAATGACGCAGCATCAGCTATTTCTCCTTCAGGAGCTACTGAACTAATTGACCACGCAGAATCAACAAAGGAGGCCGCTTCTGCAACTGCTGGAAATACTACAACCTCAGTTAAATCTGAAGAAACAAGTTCTTCTTTTGCAGCAACAACACGCCCGTTCCGCCCCGATGCGGGAGCCTACTCCGCAGAAGAGGCGATGGGATTTTACTATAATTTCCCAGATGTGCTGGCAAAAGACCTTTTTGTTAGAATCTCTGCTTCGGTTTACAATTCATCCCGCCGCATCCCGATAGATGTGCCGATGCCAAAAGGTATTTATTATAAGGTACAGGTAGGGGCTTTCCGCAATGATATTCCACAAAACCTCTATGATGAGTTTGCTCCAGTAAGTGGAGAATCACTAACCAACGGAATCACCCGCTATACCGCCGGTTTTTTCCTCGCATATAACAATGCTGACCAGGCAAAAATGGATATTCGCAGAATGGGATATCCAGACGCATTCATTGTTGCTTACCGTGATGGAAAACGCATTCCAATCTATGAGGCAATGGGAGAAACAGAGAACGATTATCAAGCAGCCATCGAAAAAGAATACATATATGGAGACGCTGGACAGGCTCCTGTCTCAACAATATCAGAAAACGTTGTTTCGCATAATGTGAACACTTCCGCAGAGAATACAACGAAAGAAAAAAATACAGCATCATCTCTCGATCCTGCCAGTTCTACGGTAAAGAGTTTCACTTATGCATCGGGAGTCCCGAATGCGGTTCCTGCACTTCCGGTTGAAGCGACCACCGGTCTTTTCTTCACCGTACAGGTCGGGGTGTATAGCAAACCGGTACCTGCTTCCAGTGTGAAAAATATCAGCCCGCTGAACAGCGAACTCACTGCTAATAAAAAGATCCGATACACCAGCGGAACGTTTACAACACTACATGGAGCTGTGGACAAGCGCTCTGAAGCGAAAACTCTGGGAATTGCAGATGCCTTCATTACTGCCTACTACAATGGACAACGCATCACACTATCAGAAGCCGACCGTCTGCTGAAAGAAAATGGAGATACCATTCTTTATAAGAAATAACCGACTTCCCTCAACTTTAGATTTCCCGCCCGCTGAAGAGTCAATTCTTCTGCGGGCATTTTTTTTTGATCCACCCCGCAGAGTTTTTTTCCGTAGCTTCGTTGCATACATTACACTATCCAGACCTATTGAGTGATATGAAACGAATTTCCGGATTGCTTTTGGCTGTTTTGCTATATACCCATAGCAATGGGCAGACCCTTTTTATCAACGAGATCGTAGCTTCCAACAAGGCTGGAACGATGGATGATTTTTTTGAGCACGACGATTGGGTAGAGATATACAACGGAGGAGGACTCATCAATCTGGCAGGCTACTATGTTTCTGATGATGCATCACTATTAACCAAGTGGCTCATCCCATCAACAAATCCTGGAGTAACCTATATACTACCCAACGATCACCTTATCTTATGGGTTGATAAAGACCCGCAACAGGGAGAAGATCATGTTGATTTTTCATTGAATGCCGATGGAGAGACTTTTTTTCTGGTAGCACCGGATGGCAATACGATCATTGACTCCGTTACCTACCCGCTCATGGCTCCTGATGTCAGCTATGGGCGTGTCAGCGATGGCAACAGCAACTGGATTTATTTCAATACACCCACATTTAATGCGACTAATACAGTCATTCCTCCATCAACCGAAATTTTATTTATCAATGAAGTTCAGACTGTGAATACTTCTACTTATCACGATCAGCAATTTGATTACGATCAGTGGATAGAGATATACAACCCCAATGCATTCCAGGTGAACCTTGCGAGTTATACTATTACTATTAATGGTATTGACTGGTTGGTACCTGGAACAAACCCCTACTGGACAGTCATCCCGCCACATGGATTCATTGCGCTTTGGTTTGACAACGAGCTGGGTATTGAAACCAACCACGCACCGATGACACTCGACTTATCAGGAGGAACCATTGTATTAAAAGGCCCCAATGGCAACACTGTGGATCAGTTCACCTACCCATCTATTGCTGAAAACAAAAGCTATGGACGGCAAAGTGATGGATCCCCCACAAGTGTGGTCTTTGCCATCCCTACTCCCCGCGTCAGTAACACAACCATTTATATTCAGCCCGCAGAGCTATACATCAACGAAGTAATGCCCAAAAATACCGAAACCATCACCGACAATTTCGGGCAGTATGAAGACTGGTTCGAGATATACAATCCGGGAGCGAACTCCGTAAATCTTTCGGGTTATTACTTTTCTGATAATCCGGGAAATCCTGTAAAATGGGTTGTACCCGGAAGTTTTCCCGATAGCGTTACTGTTCCTGCACATGGGTGGCTTCTTTTCTGGGCTGATGAAGACCAGTCACAGGGTGTATTGCACACTAGTTTTAAGCTCAGCAACAACTATGAATGCCTCAGTCTATACAGCCCCGATGGTTTTACGCTGACAGATGAAATATGCTGGTCAGATATTGGAGCTGATTCGAGTTATGGCCGTGTAAATGATGGTGCAGCACACTGGTGGGTTTTTGTATCCTCCACACCGGAAGCGAGCAACAATAGTGGTAGTCTTGATATCAGCGAAAAAGGAGTCGGGGACTTTCTCCCCTATCCCAATCCGGCCAGCGATCATATTTATTTTGATAAAAAACTCAATGTATCTGTGCGCGCCATTGATGGACGCTTAATCGGAAACTTCTACCACGTGAACGGCTTGTATGTTGCTGATTGGAGCGACGGCGTTTACATTATTTCCGATGAGAACGGAAGAATTTCCCGGTTGATAAAATCGAACTGAAGGAGAATAGGAATACTCCATACAATCAAAAAAAAATTTCTAAAACAAACTACCCCATCCCCATCCTTGCCTTAGGCGTAAATGACAGGTCTGCAAATTTGCTTTCTTGAAATTTATACCAGGCTGCTATTCCAATCATCGCCGCATTGTCTGTGCAGTATTCAAAATCAGGAATAAAAGGGTGCCACCCGTTTCTGTCACATAATTCCTTAAGCCCCATCCTTAAGCTACTGTTGGCTGACACGCCGCCAGCAAGAGCAAGATCCGTTATCCCTGATTCTCTCGCTGCTTTTTCAAAAATTTTCAGCAGGTAGGTAACAATAGTATGTTGATATGAAGCACAGATATCAGCTTTATTTTTTTCAATAAAATCCCGATCGGACATCAATTGCTCTTTTAAAAAATACAACAAAGATGTCTTCAGACCACTGAAACTGTAGGCAATACCATCGAGATGCGGAACGCTAAAGCGGAAACGAATAGAGTCACCCAATTTTGCCAACCGGTCAATTTGCGGCCCACCGGGATAGGGAAGCCCCAGCAGTTTAGCCGCTTTATCAAAAGCTTCACCAGCAGCATCGTCACGTGTTTCTCCCAAAATGTTCATTGTATATGCATCATCCACCCGAACGATTTGAGTGTGCCCACCACTCACAGTAAGACATAAAAATGGAAATGACGGAAAAGACCTGTCGTTATTTTCAATAAGGTGAGCCAGCACGTGCCCTTCCATGTGATTCACTGCGATCAGTGGAATATTCATTGCCAGCGAAACACTTTTTGCAAAAGACGTTCCGACCAGCAGTGATCCCATCAACCCTGGCCCTTGAGTGAATGCGATGGCGGAGAGATCATTCAATGTAATACCGGCAATACTAAGAGCTTCCGCAACTACCGGGACAATATTCGCCTGGTGTGCACGGCTCGCCAACTCCGGAACCACTCCGCCGTATTTTCCGTGCACTTTCTGGTCGGCAATAACATTGCTCAACACCCTTTTGTCGTAAAGAACCGCAGCAGAAGTTTCGTCGCAACTGCTTTCAATAGCCAAAATAAAAATCTTTTTTTTCATCCTCTCACTCATTCTCCTCCATACTATCAGGCAAAAGCAACATGGTATCAAACCCTTCGGTGGAAGCAGTGGTAATTCCGTCTTCATTTTTTATGACAATGAAAGACTGTATATCAGAATTTTCGTTCTGATCATACCACGCCTGCGCCTGCTCAAGTCCCATGATCATAAATATTTCTGCCCAGGCTACTGATTCAACTAAGGATTTTGCCGAAACTCCGACGTATAGAAACTCGTTATCCACCGGGTAGCCATAGGTAGGATCAACCATTCCCTGCTTGTCGGCAAGAGTTTTATAAGCGAACGAACGGTTGATCATAAGAATTTTTTGATCCGCCGAATCCTGCGTAACACCCAGGTTGATAATGTTCAGGTCTCTAACAAATGCACCGGACGTAATCGTTTTATTCCCGCATTGTATCTTGAATTGCGTTACCTCTTTAGATTCAAGGAACTGCCCGATTTGGTCAAGGGAATATGCAGTTGCCAAGTCAGTAAAGTCAAGTGATATCCGTGGATCCGATTTTCTCAGCAGTGTTTCAGACAGCCCGCTATCCCGCATATCGCCAGGCTCAGTGATATCTACTTTTGCACCATCGAATCCAACAAAGCGGTACAGAGAATCAAGATTCGGCTCTCCCCCCAATCCACGCATCCGGATCGGGAGCCAGGCCATTTTCAGCGGCATAGTCGTTGGATCGTATAGCTGGCCGCTTTTGGTGTTAAGGTCTTGGGCAATACTATATACTATTCCAAAAAAATTAAGGCTGTCTCTAAACCGGAAGGCAACATCAGTACGGTCAAAACGATTGTACCGCGAAATAGTCGAATTCGGATTATTCAGATCAAAATGATAAGCAGCAATACCCGTAATACTATCTATTGCATATTGGTAATTCGTTGAGTCGCCCACAACATCAATGCTATAAGGGACATTGAAGAAAACTCCCTGGTAGGCTCTCCCCGGTAGAGGTTGCTGTGTTTTTTTTCTGACACAGGAAAACCCGCTTATTAGGATAATCAGCAGTAAAGGAAAAGGTGCCTTCCGTAAAAAATGCATGGGGCGAAGGTACAATTGGAACGCAAATGAAGGATTAAAACATGCAGAGAGGACTTTTAGGGTATTTTGCCTGATGTTTGCATCTCATTTACTTTTCAAATCGCTCTAAAAATTGGTATTGGTGAAAGTTGCCTGTTGTTTTTTCTCCCTTCTTTTCGTGGTGCTGAAAACAGAAGCCTGGAATGAAGATATTATAATCGAGAACGCTGTTCTTTCATCGTCAATTGAAACTGCACAGGTGTATCCTTCGGGGAATCCAATGGGGTATCCTTTCCTGATGGCTGGCATGAATGGAAAATTCGACTTTCATTTCGATGAAATGACGACAGACAGAGAAACGTACCGCTTTGCTGCCATTCACTGCGACCACGATTGGCGCATTTCAGACCTCGACCCAATGGAATACATTCAAGGTTTTTCCCTTCAGGAAATAGGCAATGTTGAACCATCATTTAATACAATTACTGACTATATTCATTACCAGTTTTCATTTCCTAATGATATGATGAAGCCAAAACTTTCGGGCAACTATGGCATCATTGTTTTTTCGGGTATGGATCCTGAAGACACAGATTCTTGGCTACTGACCTTCCGGGTAATGATCTATGAAGACCTTGTAGGAGTAGTGGCCAACTTTTCATCAAGCAGCATTATCAGCAGGCGGTATAATTCACAGGAAATTGATTTTAGTATAATTCCCGGCAACAACTATGTCATCAATGATGCTTCAAATGATCTATATGTAACCATTCTTCAAAACGGCAATTGGCAGTATGCTATCCAAGGCTTAAAACCCATTTTTTACAAGCCTTCTGAACTTACATACAATTATAGCAATGGTGAAAATCTTTTTTTCGGAGGCAGCGAATACAGAGGATTTGAAATAAAAGATCTGCGATTCAACAGTTACAATGTTGAAGGCATTTACCAACAGGAAGGGGAATGGCATGTCTATCTCCGTCCCGACAAACCACTTGGAGGAAAGGCGTACCGCAGCGATATTGACATCAACGGGAAATACTTCATCCGCAATGACAGAGCTTCCGACTCAAACCTCGAAGCAGAGTATGTATGGGTACATTTTGTTTTGCCGATGCCTCCTATCTCTGAGGCAAGGGTAATCATCGAGGGGGGATTCAGCAACGGAAGCGCAGAAAATTTTGTCTGCTCCTACGACGAAAAACTGAGAGCATACACTGCTGTGGTACGACTAAAACAGGGGCTTTACAATTACCGCTATGTGGTAGAAGATGAATATCACCCCGGCGGTGACCTCAGTCTGCTCGAAGGAAATTACAGTCAGACTGAAAACGACTATCATATCCTCGTTTATCATTACGACCGCATGAAAGGCACTGACCGTCTGATCGCTGTAAAGGCAATGAACAGTGTGAAGTAGCAGATATTCGTGTTGTGAAGTACCTTTGCCGACCCCAGCAATATCTATTTCTTTTTTAAAAAAAAGAAATAAATATATCCGGAGGCAGACAAACCATGCAAATTGATAAAGAAAACAGAAGCCATTCTTTTTTTAAAAAATAGATGAGAGGGAAGTCTGTGAAGAATAAACACCATGAACCAGTATAGAAAAGTTGCCTTTCATACTTTGGGTTGCAAGCTCAATTTTGCAGAAACAAGCACTATCGCGCGGCATTTCCGGGAAGCAGGATATGCAAGTGTTTCGATGGAAGAACAGCCAGATGTATTTGTGATCAATACATGCAGTGTAACTGACCAGGCCGACCAGAAATGTCGGAACATTGTCCGCCGGGCAATGCGCAAAAGTCCCAATGTTTTCGTTGCAGTAATCGGTTGTTATGCCCAACTGAAACCACAGGAAATTGCGGGAATTGAAGGAGTGAGTCTTGTACTCGGCGCAAACGAAAAATTCGACATCGTGTCTCACATAGAGTCACAACAGTCAGAAGAAACGGGAAAGATCATTGCCGGCGAGATCAGGAATGTAAAACAGTTTGTTCCTTCGTTCAGTCAGGGAGACCGCACCCGTACCTTTTTGAAAGTCCAGGACGGATGTAATTACTTCTGCGCGTTTTGTACCATTCCGCTGGCCCGGGGCAGAAGCAGGAGCGCCAATATCGCTTCCACTGTGGCAGAGGCCAAAAAAGCAATTGAAGCCGGAGCGCGCGAAATTGTTCTCACCGGTGTCAATATCGGCGACTTCGGCACAGCACACGGTGAGAAACTGATTGATCTTGTGAGGGCTTTAGATGAACTCGAAGGAATCAGCCGCTTCCGCATCAGTAGCATTGAACCCAATTTACTGACTGACGAACTCATTCAGTTCGCTGCTTCTTCAAAACATTTCATGCCCCATTTTCACCTGCCGCTTCAGAGTGGCAGCGATGATGTACTACAAGCAATGCGCAGACGGTACCGCACTGCACTTTATGAAGACCGCATTCGCACTATTCGTTCGCTGATGCCGGATGCCTGCATCGGTGCTGATGTGATCGTTGGTTTCCCCGGCGAAAGCGATCTGCACTTTAAAAATACCTACCACTTTCTTAACGGACTTCCGGTATCTTACCTCCATGTATTCACCTACAGTGAGCGCGAAAATACCACTGCACTCCGCATCAATGAGGTAGTGCCAATGGAAACACGACATCAAAGAAATAAAATGCTACAGATACTCTCCACAAAAAAGAAGCGTGCTTTTTACGAAGATCACCTCGGAGAAACAAGACCGGTATTATGGGAAGCAGCAGAGGACGAAGGGTATATGTATGGCTTCACCGATAATTATATCCGGGTGCACACTCCCTATCAACACGAACTCACCAATGCGCTGACTATGTTTACCCTGAAAGATATAAATGCTGACGGGGACGTAACAGGAATAACTACCAACTTTTTACACCCCGTTTCCCCCTCTAATCATTAATACGCCAACACTGTGTATCCAACACTTTACCACGCCTTTCTCGATCTTTTTGGCATTGACTGGCCTTGGATGAAATTGCTAAACAGCTTTGGTTTTTTCGTTGCGCTTGCTTTCATAGCGGCGAGTATTACTCTTTCCCGCGAATTGAAGAGGAAAGAAGCCATTGGAGTGTTGCGTCCTGAAAAGAGAAAGTTGATCATCGGCGAAGCTCCTAAATGGGGAGAAATTGCAATGAATGGAGTGATCGGTTTTATCATCGGATGGAAATTCATTTACCTGTTCGTCAATAGCTCCCGTTTATTCAATGGCCATGAGTCGCCACAACACCACATCTTCTCTTCGGAAGGTTACTGGCTGATGGGATTAGCTCTCGGAACCGGATTTGCCTGGTGGCGCTACCGGGATTTCAAAAAAAATCAACTGCCGGTACCAGAAGAGAAGATCGTTGATTTTCATAAGTACGAATACACAGGTACCATCACCTTCCTTGCTGCGATCTTCGGCATTGCAGGAGCAAAACTTTTTCACCTGTTTGAAAACCCGAAAGAATTCATTCAGTTCTTTACTCACCCAGACCTTGAAGGTTTTCTCAGCGGTCTCACTATTTATGGTGGGCTGATCGTAGGAGGAGGTGGGGTATTGCTCTATGCGTGGAGAAAAAATATTCCCCCATTAGTGTTGTGCGATGCCACCACCCCCGGACTGATGCTCGCTTATGGGATAGGACGTATTGGTTGTCAGGTAAGTGGTGACGGCGACTGGGGAGTTGCCAATTTAGCCGCAAAGCCAGGGTGGTTGTCGTGGCTGCCCGACTGGATATGGGCGTACGATTATCCCAACAATGTCAATGGTGTTGGTGAACCATTGACCAATGGAATCATTTTCGATGGATATGGCACTCACCTGGTGCCTCCGGCCTTCCCTACTCCATTTTATGAAACTGTAATGGCTCTGATTATCTTCCTTGTACTCTGGTGGCTTAGGAAAAAAATCGCCACAGCCGGAATAATCACTGCACTATATCTGGTACTGAATGGGATTGAGCGATTTTTTATTGAGAAGATTCGCGTGAACCACGAAATCGAGTGGCTGGGTATCAAGGCTACTCAGGCAGAATTTATCTCCGTACTTTTTGTCGTTGCGGGAGTGAGTATGGGTTTGTTTTTGTTGCTCAGAAAAAGAGAGACGGTAGGGACAACTTAAGATTGACTGACACAATGGCTTCTTCACACATTTCTCTGGATACCTTTCTCTACCTTTCTCATCAACCCTTCAATCCTGAATTGAATAAACCGCTATTGGTTGTTGATTATTCTTTAGCGGTCTTCTCTTACATTTGTCCCGTCTTTTTCCAGCCGGTTGAAAAATATGCCTAAAAGGCAGAATATTCAGAATGGCAGGATGATTGAAATTCAGGCAACCCGTAATAACCTTTTATACGTAAACAAAATGGCAGTAGAAATTACAGATTCAAACTTTACCGAAGTCGCCATCAACTCCGATAAGCCAGTAATGATTGATTTTTGGGCTGAATGGTGTGGCCCGTGCAGAATGGTGACACCTATTGTGGAAGAAATGGCACACGATTACGCCGGCAAAGCAGTGGTGGGCAAAGTAAACGTTGATGAAAACCCTGATGTAAGTGCAAAGTTTGGCATTCGCAATATTCCCACCATCATTTTTCTGAAAGGTGGCCAAGTGGTAGATAAAAGCGTGGGGGCTGTTCCGAAAAATGTGCTGACTGAAAAGATGGAAGCGCTGCTCTGATCTTTTCTAAGAAAGAATAAAAAACAAAAAAGTTGTTCTGCAGGAACAGCTTTTTTTGTCATAATAAAACACTATTGCCCGAAAAAAAATGAAATGGGATACATCGTCAGAGTCTCTTCTTGTCCAATAACCCTGTTAGCATCTGACTCCCACAGGAGAATAGCTAAGATTAGAGTCAGAAAAACACATAGTCGCCACTGTCCTGAGAAAGACACACTTCTGAGATAAATTTCCTTCTCTTTTTCATAACCATGAAAATTTACTGAAGACCTCAATTGATTTAGGGTTTTTCTCCAGTCTTTCAGGGGGCTAAGACACCACCTGCCGGATGGCTTTCTATCGAATCACATTCTTTCTGGCATTTCAATCCCGAGCAGCCGCATTCCGGCCTGCACAAGGCTACCCACCTTATCACAAAGCGCGATTCGAAAATTCCGCAAGTCAATATTTTCTTCCCGGAGTATAGGAACATTCTGGTAAAATGAGTTGAAATCCTTCACCAATTCAAAACAATAGTTCGCGACCAAGCCTGGATTATAGCGCTTGGCTGCCTCCGCAAGCACCTCAGGAAAATCATGAAGTTTTACAATGATACTCTTTTCTGCTTGGTTCAATACAACCTTTGATAAATCGAACTTCCGGACACTTTTTTCAGTTTTGCGAAGGATAGCTCTTGTTCGGACATAACCATATTGAATAAACGGCCCCGTGTGGCCATTAAAATCAATACTTTCCTTAGGATTAAACAGCATATTTTTCACTGGGTCCACGCGCAGCAGAAAGTATTTTAATGCGGCCATACCAATGGTATGGTATAATAATTCCTTCTCACTTTCAACCAACCCGTCGAGTTTGCCCTGTTCTTCGGCAACCTCTTTTGCCACACCGGCCATTACTGCTATCAGATCATCTGCATCTACCACCGTTCCTTCGCGGCTTTTCATTTTTCCCTCCGGGAGCTCTACCATACCATAACTGAGGTGGTAACAGGCATCGGCCTGTTGCCAGCCGAGCTTTTTCAGAATTTTAAATAATACGTTGAAATGATATTCCTGCTCGTTACCAACAGTATAAATCTGGTAAACAGTATCAGGAAAATCGCGGAAACGCATGATAGCGGTGCCAATGTCTTGGGTGATGTACATAGAGGTTCCATCTTTTCGCAGAAGTGCTTTCTGATCCAACCCTTCTTCGGTCAAGTCAACCCATATAGATCCGTCTTCGCGCTGAAAAAAAATTCCTTTCTCCAATCCTTTAAGTACTTCATCCTTTCCCAGCAGATAGGAATCACTTTCGTAATACAGCTTGTCAAAGTCCACTCCCATCGCTGAATATGTGCTTTCAAAACCTTTGTAAACCCATCCATTCATTTTTTGCCACAGCCCGTACACCTCTTGATCTTTCATCTCCCATTTCCGTAGCATTTCCTGAGCCTCCAGCATCACCGGTGCTTCCTGCTTTGCCTCCTCCTCAGTTTTGCCCTTTGCCATCAACTCTGCCTGTTGAGTCTTATAGAGTTTATCAAACTCCACATAGTATTTTCCAACGAGTTTATCTCCTTTTATCCCAGAACTCTCAGGAGTTTCCCCATTCCCGAATTTCTGCCAGGCAACCATACTTTTGCAGATATGGATACCACGGTCGTTGATGATCTGTACTTTGGTAACTTTATGACCGATTGCTTTGAGTATTTCAGCTACTGCATAACCGAGAAAAATATTTCTCAGGTGCCCCAGGTGCAGCGGTTTGTTGGTATTTGGCGATGAGTACTCAACCATTATCCGCGGCTTTGATCCCTCTGGCTGAAAACCGAACCGTGCATCAAAAAGTGCTTTTTCAAAAAAAC
>JADLBA010000031.1 GCA_020848015.1 Crocinitomicaceae bacterium
ATAAGTAGTGCGGCCTGCGCTCAGGGCGATACCTCCCCCGCTAAACAAACCAATACCCGGGTGGAACAAGATACCATCATACTCGGAAAAGCAAAGGTTATTCTCCTCAATGATGAAAACGATTCAACAGACGTTGCCTGGGAAGATAAAGAGCGCGATACAAAATTAGAAAACACACACTGGGCGGGACTCGACATCGGGGTGAACTTGCTGGTAAATAAAAACAACAAAACCGATCTCGGCTCTGATAATAAATGGTTAGAACAAGATTATGCACGCTCACTGAGCTTTCGCTTTAACTTAGTAGAACAGAAGATACGATTGTACAAGGACTATGTGGGTATTCTTGTCGGCGGTGGAATCTCCTATAACAGCTATGGCCTCAAAAACAATGTAGAGGTAGTCAGCAATTCAGAAGAGGCCCCCGACAGCACTTTCGGTGTATTCGTCCCCGATACCCTTCGCAACTTCACAAAAAATAAACTTCGCGTCGCTTACCTCCATATACCACTGATGCTCGAATTTAACACGAGTATTGATCCTGAAAAATCATTCCACATTGCTGCCGGTATTATCGGCGGATGGAAGATTGGAAGTATGACAAAACAAAAATTCGATCAGGACGACAGTGCGGTTAAACTCGCCGTTCGCGACGACTTCAACCTCACACCGTTTACACTCGATCTTTCCGCACGTATCGGGTACAAAAATTTTACCCTCTTTGCTACCTATGGTATCACTCCGCTGTTTCAGAATAACAGGGGAGCGGAGATATATCCGGTAACTCTCGGCCTTTCTTTCATTCCCTTTGGTTGAGCTATTAGCACTGTACACCTGTATGCCTGTCATTCAGCAAACACTGTTCTTCACCAAAGGCCATATATGTTTTTTACTCAGAAAAAATTACACGTATTCTATGCTGCTACAACCTCTTCTTCGTGAAGCAATTCCTCACCTCTGTATTTCAAAAACACCTGTGCTACGGCTAATACATCTTTTCTGCAATAATTTTCAATCCTGTTGAGATCGTTTTCTTCATAATAAACCTGCCTTACCATACTTCCATCAATATCGTCTTTCGGCGTGGGAATGCCCATGATTTTAGCCAGCAGCTTCAGCGAGGTATAATGCTTATAGTCGCCAAATTTCCACAATTCCATGGTGTCTATGTGTGGAATTTCCCAAGGTTTTTTTCCGGCGAGATCGAGCATTCGTGGAAGCGGAATACCATTTACCAGCATTCGGCGCGACAGATAGGGCAGGTCGAATTCTCTGCCATTATGTGCACATAAGATTCGAAACGGATGATTGTAGTGCGATTCGAGCAATCCTGCAAATCCTGTAAGCAGTTCTTTTTCATCATCACCAAAAAAAGAGGTGCATCTGAAAATCCGGCTACCTGCCCGCTGTGAAAGGTAGCCTGCACTCACACAGATCACTTTTCCAAACTCAGCATAAATACCCGCCTGGAAATAACTCTCAGGAATATCAATGCTGTCTTTTTCACGAAAAAAACGCGATTTTTCAATCCACAGTTGCTGGTACTCTTCATCTAACTCATTGAATGAAGCGGCCTGTGGAACGGTTTCAATATCAATGAAGAGAACTGCTTCAGGATGAATATGGTTGAGCATAGTATCCGGTATTATAAAAAAATTACTGTAAAAAAATGCGTTGTTTCTATTGCTATTCCTACTGAAAAAGCATTCCCTCTTTTTCTAATACAGGAAGTATATGCAATTTTCCCTTCTCGAGTTCCTGCTGTGTAACCATTATTTTTTTTTCATAAAGTAAACTCCCGATATAGTAGCTCACCCAATAGCGGTGACTGGTCGTGAGCGACTCACTGACGAGTACCTCAAACTGTCTGGCGCTCAGCGCGGGCAAAGCAGGAAGCATAAAACGCACCGGTGCAGTTGTCTTTTCATTGCTCTCTTTACCTGTTGTCATGCCCTGCGCCTGAATCAGTACCGTATCCACCGGAACCGGGTTCAGGTTGATGAAGAAAACTTGCCAGTGATCCTTTTCGTTACCGGCTGCCGGGACGATTGCAATGGCAATATCTTTTGCGTCGGGTAAGATGATGTCTCTTTTCACCGTTATTCTCCACTAAGCATGACAGCAGCATCAAGGTATTCAAACAGGTCAACAGGTATATGATCTTTTTTTTCAGCGCACTGTTGATGCCCAAGCCTTACAACTATCAATTCCTTTTCAGGAAGAACAATAATGTACTGCCCCCGCAATCCCCGGCAGGAAAAGAAATCCATTCCCTTGTATTTTCCAAGCCACCAGTGCAGCCCGTACCAGGTACACCGCTCTCCACCGGAATCGGGAATGTTATTGGGCACTAAGCACTCATCCACAAATGATGGGCTGAGTACCGTATCATTTCCAAGAATACCCCGGTGTTCATAGAGCATTCCAATTCGCGCAAAATCACGTGCAGTAGCATAAAACCCTGAAAATGTTTTTTCTAATCCATTTTCGCTGTCAATATTCCAGTACGCAGGGTGCTCCGCACCGATACACGACCAAAATTTTTGGAAGAAATATTCGGAGGGAGACTTTCCTGTTGCCTGTTTTATGATAAGTCCTAGCAGAACAGTATTTCCCCCTTCATACACCCAGAGAGTTCCAGGAGTTTTTTCAACATTGAACTTCATTGTTTCATCTTCGAGGTGGTGGCCATAATAAGCCTTGGCCATATAACCAAAAGGGCTGCTGTAACTTTCGCCGAAAGGAATACCACTGGCCATCTGAAGCAAATGCCGGATCGTCAGCTCGCCATTTTTTCCCTCCCTGAAATGGGGTAAAAAATCTCCTACCCGTTGATCGAGGCTGTTGATAAAACCCTCTTCAACGGCTTTACCGATCATCATCGCGGTAAAACTCTTAGCCATCGAAAAAGAATTAGAGTGAGTGGTATCGGTGTAGCCGCGCCAATATTTTTCAAATATCAATGAATCGCGTTTATAAACAAGAAGCGCCGTAGTTTCAAGAGAATCGGATTTTTTTTCTGTCCCCTGATCGAGTTGTCGCAGGTTGTAATTTCTATGAATGGCAACAGGCTCCGGCATATCAGCAAGTATCTTCCGGGAAATGACCAGCGACAGATCATCAATATCCGGCTTGGATTTTCCAATGAGGTAGGTGTTCTTCATACCATAAAGAATATGTTGATTACCGGTCAACAGAAGGGCGAGGACTGCCACTCCTATCAGAGCCACGAGGCCAATTAGAAAGCGTTTGATAAATCGTAACATGGAAGCACAATTATGATACAGCAGGCAGTAAAGGAAATAAAAAGAAAGACAGGAAGGGAAAAAATAGTATGCTATAAATACAACCTTTGCTGTTAAAAAGCAGTAGAAACCAACGGAATGCCCCTGCATAAACTTCTTTATATTCTTTTTATGTTGCCCCTGACAGCGCACGGTCAAACGGGGATTGACCCCCTTTATTCAATGTATAAATCGGGAAACTATGAGACAGCAATTCAGCAGGCAGATGTCTTTTTGAAAGAAAATCCAGATCATCCGGAGGCACTTAAAATCAAGGCAGACTGTTATCAGAAAATGATGGAATACGATCTGGCATTAGCAAACTATGACCGCGCCAGGCTGAGTGGCTATAAGCAAAGCGGTATATACCTGAACAGGGGAATATGCAAGCTGTCAATGGATATGACCGAAGAGGCGCGGATTGATCTTGTCACCTACATTTCCAAAGAGCCAGAGGATGCGAAAGGATATTATTGGATGGGAACGCTCGAATACCTGAATCTCGACAACAAAGCAAGCCTTCGCTACCTCAACGAAGCATTGCTTCTCGACAGTACCTATTCTGATGCATATTACCTGAGGGCCGCTAACTACATTGAGCAGAAGAAGAATCTCTTTGCGATGGATGACTTTGAAATGGCCTACCGTTTTAATCCGCAACTCTACCGGGCAAAAATGAATATGGCGGTGATTCTGCTCGATATGGGGAATTACAATGCCTCTCTCGAACTCCTTTCGGAACTCCAATTAGAAGACATTGACTTTGTAGCCGAAGTTCTGTATTACCGTGGCGAAACGCTTTTTATGATGCATGACTCCGAAGGTGCCTGTAAAGACTGGAAAGAGGCCGCTGTATCTGGCGATAGAGACGCGCAGGAAAACTATCAGCGCCTCTGCCTGAACCGCGAGGGAAAGCCGCGCTTCAAGCGTAGAAGCTATGGACAGTTCTGACGAAATTACGAAACATCATTATTTTTTTTGCCACCGGAGTTTCTTTTCCCAGTTAGCGCGCACTGAAATTTTTTCGGGGAAAATCCACACCTTCTCCGGCTGAACGTTTTCTTTATACGACCCGGTATCCCAACGGAAGTTTACATTTTCATCTGCAATTATTCGCGCAGTGTACTCGCCCGGCACAAGGTCGCGGATGACCAAGTACTTCGCTCCTTCCGGCACAATACTGCGGTAAACAACCTGTGATCGCACATTCTCCAGTTCGAACAGCAGGTGATGGTCTGCCCATTCTTCGCTGAATTCGAAACTCAGCAATCCTAAATCCTCCGGCCGGTAAACAGAAAATGCACTCCTGAGTGTATCGTTCGTGATGCCGGAGCCATTGACGAATGCTCCCGGCAATAACGAGAGAGAATAATTGATCCCCGTCTGCCAGCTCCCTTCTACTAAAAAACGGGCAGGCCAAAGAGTATCTCTATATACTGCGACATCCACGGCAGTGGTATCGTTCAGCACTCTCAGCGCACCCGCATCCGCTATTTCTACCCAACCATCTGCCATCAGTAAAAGTGGTTCTCCGCTTCTGATTTTTTTCCCGAATCCGGGTTGAAATGACCACGATTCCTTTTGTCGCTCACTCAGAAAGGGAATATCGAGCGTATCGAGTACACTGTCGCGCCAGCTCAATTCTACCGGCACTGTGCCATCACCGGCCTTTCCCATCAGCCATACAAAAACAGAATCTTCCGCAAGATTAAAAGAGGTCTCCGCTGAAATTGTTTGCTGCCCTAACAATCGCACTGCTGGAAGCCCTAAATAATGACGAAAAGGGAAGGAAAGAATTCCAAGAGAATCAGTGTGGTATTCTGGAACGAACGGTCGTTCGGTTTTATTTTTACTGAGGAAAATACGATGGGAAGCAGCGAGACTGTCGTTGGGTTCGGCTCTCACGGAATCAGGGGCATAACCAAATTCTTCATCTCCATCGAGATGGTAATTGCCGTCACCATCGTCTAATACCACTAACTGGTAATCGCCGGGAGCGAGATAAGGAATTTCAAATGTCCCATCTTTTTTCACCCGGCTGAAATAGGCAGGCCGATCATCAAAAACATGGGTCTTCGCCATATCGCGGTAAAGGATGGCTCTTGCTCCTTCGGCGGGTAACCCCGTCCAGGCAATAGTGGCAACACCTTTTATCACCATAGAATCAATAGCACTTCCGGTGGAAACAACATACGTCAGGGGTGTGATATTTCCCTCATTGATGTCGGTGATCGCATCGCCAAAATTAAATGTATAGGTAGTGTTCTCTTCCAGCGGCTCCTGCAATTCAACAATGACACTTTTTCTTTTCACGTGTGCCTTGACAGGTCTTTTCAAGGGCGGAGAGACGATGAGTTCCTGGTTTATATTATTTAGTTGGACATATTCATCAAAATCTATTTTGAAAGAAGATGAAGTGAACCCTGTAGAAAGTGAAGGGGGTTCCACCAGCAGAGGTCTTGCCGGAGTTTCATCTTTTTTTCCTCCGTCGAGGCCCCTGATTTGAGCACATGACATCATCAGCAAGCACAGTGCTGCAACTCCAGCGGAAAAGTATAGTGGTCTTTTTTTCACTCGCGGGGTAAGGCTGCAATCAGAGCAGTTACCTGCTCTAAGTATAAGCGATCAGTTTCATCAAAATCATTCCGGAAGATACTGTCAATATCGAGTACACCTAAGATTTTATTTTCTGTTGAATAGATCGGAACGGCGATTTCAGATCGCGATAATGCACTGCAGGCAATGTGTCCGGGAAATGCATCTACATCAGGAACAATCAGGGTCTGTTTGCTTTCCCACGCTGAACCGCACACTCCTTTTCCTTTTTGGATTCTGGTACAAGCAACCGGTCCCTGAAACGGGCCTAAAACCAACTCATTCTTTTTGACAAAATAAAGACCGATCCAAAAAAAGTTCAGTCCTTCCTTCAACGCGGCAATAATATTGGAAACATTGGCAATAAAATCAGGTTCACCTTCTGTCAGGCTTCTGATCTGAGGAAGCAATGCCTCATATACCGCCCGGCGGTCTGCATCAACGGGAATGCGAAGATTTTCTTCCATAGCGGCACAAAGGTAACGCAGGGCAGTTGACATGAATAGGGAGAGAAAATTTTCTGTCTCTGCGCCAGTAACAATTGGCAACATTCGTTAAATCAACTATCCCATCCAGATGAGTTGGGATAATACTATCCTCGTGCAAAATGGCATATCAAAAATGATGGCAAATTTTTCTATTCAACATTCACCGGTCATTTTCTATGCATCATTCAACGCTACTTCCTCTTATATAATCCGAAAAAAGAATTAGGATTCCGGAAGATTGCTATATTTACATCATACTGGGGAGTTCTCTATCTCCTGCCTTAACAACTGTACCGCAAACAATTATTAATTTTTATAAAAACAACTATCATGAAAATCATTGCCCCATCCTTTGCCATTGCTTTATTCTGCCTTGGCGCTCATTGTTCGTTCAGTCAGATGGAAGTGGACAAATCTATTTCGCTTACCGGCGGTGCCGGCAACAGCACCATTGGCGGATTAGTTGATGCCCCTACATTGGGAACCGATGCGACCAACAAAGACTATGTAGATGCTGCTGTATCTGCCGGTGGCGGCGGCTCACTGCCGA
>JADLBA010000032.1 GCA_020848015.1 Crocinitomicaceae bacterium
CTTTTTTTCCCGAACAACAGCGCTATTACTCAACAGAATTCTTTCAGAGCCTAATACAACAGGCTTTGTAAAGGCGATTCAAAATCCAATGAACTGAAATACTTGCGGAGTCCTGCATATACAGTGAATCAACTTGAAATATGGAAGCGCCGGGTGTAAAGAGATGTTGAGTAATGAAAAGCGCTCGAATGTATAATCAGGAATAAAGGGACTCATTATGCAGGAGCCTATTACATTTGCATCATCTAAAAAAGTCAACACATCACAATGGCATACAACAATCTGCTCCTCGAAGAAAGGGAGACAACATTAGTAATTACGATCAACCGCCCCGATCAGCTCAATGCGCTCAACCGGCAAACAATTGAAGAGATGAATAAAGCACTTGCGCTGGCAGATGTAAACCCTGAAATCCGCGTGATCATCATCACCGGTGCGGGCGAAAAAGCTTTTGTTGCAGGTGCTGATATCAAGGAGTTTGCTGCATTCAGTGTGGAAGAAGGAAGGTTGCTGAGCCGGAGCGGTCATAAGTTATTGTTCGACTTCGTTGAAAATATGAGTAAACCGGTAATAGCCGCCGTTAATGGATTTGCTCTTGGCGGAGGACTCGAACTCGCGATGAGTTGCCATATCAGGATCGCTTCTGAAAATGCAAAAATGGGACTGCCGGAGGTTTCTCTCGGTGTAATTCCCGGTTATGGGGGCACACAGCGTTTAGCTCAACTTGTCGGCAAAGGCAAAGCACTCGAAATGATCTCGTCAGCGGCAATGATTTCTTCGTCAGATGCACTGCAGTGGGGTCTTGTAAACCAGGTGGTTCCTTTGTCGGAGCTTCCCATCACCGCCGAAGAACTCGCCAAAAAAATTGCGCGGAATTCTCCTGCGGCTATTTCCTCTGCTTTTCGTGCTGTTCTCTCGGGATATAAAAAAGGCGTTAACGGATTTGAAACTGAAATTAACGAGTTCGGAATTTGTTTCGGCACCGGCGATTTTAAAGAGGGAACATCTGCCTTTGTTGAAAAGCGTAAACCTGTTTTTTCAGGTAAATAAAATCTTTACCCAATGGCCGCCAATATTATCAATCGCTCCGGCAACCCGCTGCCTTCCTATGAAACAGAGTGTGCCGCCGGCATGGATCTCCGGGCTTTTCTTTCTGCGCCGATAGTACTCAGCCCTTTGCAGCGAGCGCTTATCCCCACCGGTATTTTTATTGAGCTAGAACCAGGAACCGAGGCTCAGATTCGCCCGAGGAGCGGTCTTGCACTGAAAAAAGGAATCACAGTACTCAATTCTCCCGGCACGATTGATGCCGATTATCGCGGAGAAATAGGAATATTGCTGATCAATCTCTCCGACCGGCCGGTGACCATCGAAAACGGTGAGCGCATTGCGCAAATGGTCGTAACAAGGTATGAAAAAGTAAATTTTGAAGAAACAGAACATCTCTCCGGCACAACACGTGGAGAAGGTGGCTTCGGAAGTACCGGGATACGTTAAATTTTCTCATAATAAATTGTTCATTTTTATCCCAAAGGGCAGTAGTGCAATAACTTCTTCCTATTTCCTTTGTTTTTTTGCTCCCGCATAGAAATAAGTGCGGAATTTGTTCAGATGAAAATAATTGTCCCAATGGCCGGTATGGGCAAACGCCTGAGGCCGCACACACTCACAACTGCCAAACCGTTGCTCCCTGTGGCTGGCAAATCAATTGTTCAACGGCTCGTTGAAGACATCGTCGCGGTAAGCGATCAGAAAGTAGATGAAATTGCATTCGTAGTTGGGCACTTTGGATCGGAGGTTGAAAAAAACCTGGTCCAGATAGCTGAAAAACTGGGGGCAAGAGGAAGCATCCACTATCAGGATGAAGCGCTGGGAACTGCCCATGCCATACTCTGCGCAAAAAGTGCCCTGAGCGGACCGGTTACGGTAGCATTTGCAGACACCCTTTTCCGGGCAGATTTCAAACTCAATACAACGGGCGATGGTGTATTGTGGGTACAACGGATCGAAGACCCCCGCCAGTTTGGTGTGGTGCTTGTCAATAAGGAAGGTGTGATCACAGAATTCAGAGAAAAACCGGAAGAGTTTATTTCCGACCTTGCAATGATTGGCATTTACTATTTTAATAATGGTGAAAATCTAAAAACCGAGCTGCAGTATCTAATTGATAATGATATTCGCAATGGCGGTGAGTACCAACTACCCGATGCGCTGAGAAATATGGTAAAAAAAGGTGCTCGCTTTTTTCCGGGGGCGGTTACCGACTGGATGGACTGCGGAAACAAGGATGCGATGGTAAATACAAATCATAAAATACTCACATTTACCGCATCCGAAAATCTTATAGCAGAGTCATTGAAAAATGAGAACAGCAAAATAATTTCTCCCTGTTACATCGGTCAAAATGTGGTTCTGAAAAATTCTACAGTGGGACCCTACGCATCTATAGGTGAAGGTTCATTGATTGCGGACACGCAACTTTCCGACTCTATCGTGATGCAAGAATCTCAAATAAAAAATTCGTCTATCAGACTTTCTGTAATCGGGAAAAATACACGTGTAAAAGGATTTTCCGGCCAATTGAGTTTAGGCGACTATTCAGTAATAGAATCTTGAAAACGTATATCACATATATTCTTTTTCTGTCGTTTGTATTTTCAGCCTGCAAGGCAAGGGACGTTACTGCAACCCATCGTGAAAGCAAGCACAATGGGCATCTTTCGGCAGAAGCACTCATAAGATTTCAGGAAAAATTTTTCCAGGCACAAACAGAAAAAGTTCTCGGGAACACGGAAAAGGCATTTCAGGCATTTAGCGAATGTCTTATCGCCGATCCAGCCAGCGGTGCTGTTCATTATGAATTAGCGCGCATTGAGCGCATTTCGCATGGGGATCCCGATGCTGCACTTCCTCACATTAAACAAGCAGTATCAACTGATCCCGCCAATCCATGGTATCAATATGAATTGGGGGATACCTACACTGCCCTTGCAAAATTTGATCTTGCTTCCAAAGCATACAAAGAAGTGGCGCGATTGAATCCGGAAGATCCCAACGCACTTTTTGAGCAGGCAAGTGCTTTATTGCATTTGGGAAAAACACAGGAGGCAATCAATGTATATGACGAGTTAGAGAAAAAATCCGGGCCTTATGAGGAGCTTTCGTTCCAAAAACATCAGCTTTACATTGACCTGAAAAATTATAAAAAGGCAGGCGAAGAGCTTGAAAAACTTGCGGTAACTTTTCCGGAAGAGCCACGGTATTGGGGACTTGCAGCACAGTTTTACCAACAGACAAGGCAGACTGAAAAAGCCCTGTATTCGCTGGAAAAACTTACATCGTTAGACCCTGGTAATGGACAAGTCCATTTTCAACTATCAGAGTATTATGCTGCTGCGGGAGACGACAAGCGGTCTTATGATGAATTAAAAAAATCATTTGCAACAACCGATATACCGATAGATCAAAAAATCGGTGTCCTTCTCAAGTATTATACGCTGACTGAAATTACCCCTTCGTACTTACCCCAAGTATATGAACTCATTGATCTCACTGAAAAAATTCATCCTGATGAGGCAAAAATATTTTCAATGCACGGTGATTTTCTTTACCGTGATGGGGAAGACGAAAAAGCTCTATTAAAATATTTGCGAGCTATTGAACTCGATCCATCGAGAAATCAGATATGGGCACAGGTACTTAGCTTACAAGGTACATTGAGAAAATACTCTGAAATGGAAAAATCAAGTGCGCGAGCGATGGAGCTTTTTCCAAGTATTCCGGAATTCTACTATTACAATGGAATTGCCAACGATCATCTGAAGGAATATGAACGGTCAGCAGAATCCCTTTCCGCAGGGAAAGAGCTGGTAGTTGAAAACGATAAGTTATTAGGCCGGTTTTATTCAGCCCTGGGCTCAGTCTATCATTCGCTCGGTCAATATGAAAAATCTGATCAATCTTTTGATGCCGCGCTGGCACTTGATCCCGCAGATGCTTTGGTATTGAACAACTATGCCTATTACCTATCCCTTCGCAAAGAGCGGCTTGAAAAAGCGAATGAAATGGCGAAGTTGTGCAATAACCTTTCTCCCGGAAATGCCCTGTTTCAGGATACTTATGCCTGGGTTCTATTTCAGCAGGGAAATTATTCCGATGCCGCCACCTGGATAGAAAAAGCGGTAATCGGAAGCCCGATGAACAGTGATGTCTGGGAACACCGGGGCGATATACAATACAAGCTCGGTAAAAAAAATGAAGCGGTGGAAAGTTGGAAGAAGGCCGCTTCTATCGGGAATGATTCGGAGGAGCTTCAGCAAAAAATAAGCAGTCAAAGACTGGTAGAGTAATAATGATGAAGAAAAAAAGTTCGCTTAGTCATTTTATTCTCTTCGTGAAAGCAGGTCTTTACAAGATATATTATTACACAATATTTTTCTGTGTGGCCATTTTGTTTCTCTCTTCCTGCCGTACTTCAAAAAAGGCAATAGAGGAGCGCGATCCATTGCGGAATCATAGTTCTGGATACCTTTTGAAACAGTATGAAAAAAATGAATTCAACTATCAGTGGCTCCGGATGAAAGTGGACGTGAATGTGAAGACCCCTAACGAGGCAACAGGGTTCAAAGCAAACATCCGAATGAAAAGCGACAGCGTGATATGGATATCTGTCACTCCTTTACTTGGCATCGAGGTATTCCGCATCTTGATTACAAAAGACAGTGTAAAATATATATCGAGGATTCCTGAAAATAAATACTATTACACAGGAGGATTTTCATCGGTCAGTAACGTTGCAAAAATTGATCTTGATTTCAATATGCTTCAGGATTTACTCATAGGGAATGCTGTAGGGCTTGACAAAGAAGAGGGACGATTTCGCAGCGAAATTGACAATGATAAATACCTGCTTATCTCAAAGTACAAAAGACGGATTCGCAAAGTAGTCGGTGTTGACGACCGAAAACTCAATCCGAACGATTCTATCGTTGTCCACCCCAATGATCCCCGTTATCAACGGGCCGTAAAAAAATCAGAAGACGAAGATCTCATCGTATCGCGGTACTGGCTTGAGCCAAATAATTTCCGGTTAGTTAAATGTATTTTCAACGACCTGTTTAACCTACGCACCGTACAGATCGAGTACGATGGGTTCGAACAGCATGAAGAGCAATTTTTCCCCAAAAACAGTCGTTTATTTGTGAAAGACCCGAAAGGAGAGCAAGAAATTTCTTTTCATATCATCAGGATTGCCACTGATGAAACATTTGACTTTCCTTACGAAATACCGGAAGATTTTGAACGAAAACTGAACCCATGACAGGAGGTGTGAAATATTTTCTGTGGCAGCCCCATCAACGATTTCTGTCTGCTTTGTTTTTCGCTGCAATTTTATTCTCAAGTTCAACTATTTCATTTTCTCAGACCGGCAAAAGCGATCTCGAAAAACAGCGTGACGAAATAAATGAGAAGATTGCGACTACCAAAAAGCTCATCCGCGAGTCGGAGTCGGAGCAAAAGCTCACTAATAACCAGCTCGCAGTCTTAACTGAACAAATAAGATACCGGGAAGAGTTACTTAGAAATATTTCGTCTGACATACGAGGGATTGAAGGCGAGATTGCCAGGAAAGACGCATCTATCGGCAATCTTACATCTGATCTTGATGCTCTGAAAAAGGAATATGCTGGCATGATTTATCATGCGTACAAAAACAGGTCTGCGTACGATAAACTGATGTTCATTTTTTCTGCGGAAGATTTTTATCAGGCTTATAAGCGATTCAAAATGATTCAGCATTATGCCGGTGTGAGAAAGAAGCATGTAGCAAATATTGAAAAGACGCAGCGCGAGATCAAAGAAAATATCCATCTTCTTCAAAAAGATAAAAGACAAAAAGAAGCCCTCGCAGGGGAAAAGGAAAAGGAAAAAAAACAGATTGACAGCGATAAACACGAACACCAGAGTAAATTATCTTCACTGAAGGTAGAAGAAAAAAAACTCCGGCTTCAACAAAAAAAACAGGAGGACGACAGGAAAAAACTCACAGCTAAAATCAAAGAGATCATCGCTGCTGAAATTGAGGCTGAAAGAAAAAAGGAAGAGATAAGGAGGGCTGCTTCTGCAAGTGCAACATCCACTGCTCCCGCATCATCGGAATCAAAAAAATTAGAACTCGCGCCGGAAGTAAAAATAATCAACGCAGATTTCGAAAAAAATCGCGGTTCCTTACCTTGGCCGGTATCATCCGGTGTGGTGACTTCGCATTTTGGCCGCCGGCAACACGAAAGCATCGCGGGTATTGAAGTAAATAATAATGGTATTGATTTCACTATGGAAAAAGACGGTGCGGTGCTTGCTACTTTTGAAGGCAAGGTATCGTCAGTGTTTGCGATTCCGGGAGCAGGACTGAATATAATCATTACTCATGGTTCCTATAAAACCGTTTACTCGGGACTTGCAACCCTGCAAATCAAAGTAGGCGATATGGTAGAGGCCGGTCAAAAAATTGGAACAGTCATGTATAACGGCGAAGGTTATATTCTCCACTTTGAAATTTGGAAAGTATCCACTGAAACAGGCACTGCTCAAAATCCGGAATTGTGGATGAAAAAACGCTGATCTTTTAAGGGTTTTGCAACGATTTTGTCCCCTGTAATCCTCCGGTGTGTATCACCAATATTCTTTTATTGACATCTATTTTCTCCTTCTCGATCATATCCACCAGTCCATACATCATCTTACCGGTATATACCTGGTCAAGGGGTATCCCGTATCGTTCTTGAAAATCTTTCATAAAATCCAGAAGCTCTTTATTCCATTTTCCAAACCCTCCAAAATGGTAATCAGTTACTACTCTTATCTTTTTATCAAATCCTGCGGTTACTTCCAGATTCATAAACACCTTGTTCACCTGTTTGAGTATTTCATTTTTCAGAAAAGAACCACCTTTCATTGCGGAAAATGCAACGACTTCCTGTTCCTCACCACTTCCAATCAGCAATCCTGCAGCAGTCGCACCTGAGCCGCAAGCACAGCAAATAATATCATATTTTGTAAGATCATCCGGCTGGAGTATTTCAATACATCCACTCACTCCAAAAAAATCAGCTCCTCCTTCTGGGATTAATGTAAATGATCCATACTCTTCGTGAAGCCAGGCTCTGAAATCTTCTGTTTCTTTTTCTGAATAGGCCGTCTTGGAGATAAACACCAACTGCATTCCGCAAGATTTAGCATATTTCAGCGTCTCGCTCCAATGCATTGGTTCAGCACCCCGAATAATTCCTATAGATTGAATATCCAAAAGATGTGCGGCAGAGGCTGTTGAATAAATATGATTACTCCAAGGGCCGCCAAAAGTCAGAATTGTTTTGTGCGGTTCTCTCAGCACCCTTTCAAGATTGTATTTTAGTTTATACCACTTATTACCATTGATATCCGGGTGTATCAAGTCCAGGCGACGAACATCCACCTCTCTGCCGCCCAGTTTAATCCTCTGAGTGGTTGGTTCTGCAATGTTGATCTTTTCAAAAAAAATTTTTGCCATCAATGATAGATCACAACTTACTTTGTCCTCACTGATTCCGGACAGTAAATGATTCATCCGCAAATGAACAATGAAGAGGACGATATTTCAGCGGGATTTCAAAAATCTCCCCCTTCAGAAGACTACTATTATTCTGAGGAAGGTTTTATAGTCTATACAGAAAAATATCATCTCAAGCGTGGATATTGCTGCCAGAGCGGCTGTCGTCACTGCCCTTATGGATTTGATAAAAAAACAGGAAAGTTCCGGCAAAAAAAATAGCCGGCTTACATTTATCTGGTTTATAAGAAATAGCTTACTGAAGAAAGATGTCTATTGAAGCATTCAGAAAAGAAATCATTGAAGGTATTCCCTCATGTATCCCCGATCCAAAAAAATACGACTGTGAAGTAAATCATGCGCCGGCGAGAAAAGACCTGCTATCGGCGGGAGAAAAAAAACTCGCTGTAAAAAATGCACTTCGCTATTTTCACAAAGATCAACATCCTATACTAGCCGCCGAGTTTGCTGAAGAGCTGAGGCACTACGGGCGGATCTATATGTACCGCTTGCGACCTGACCATGATATTTACGCTCGCCCCATTGAGGAGTATCCTGCAAAATCATTAACGGCTGCAGCTATCATGCTTATGATCCAAAATAATCTGGATCCTCGTGTAGCTCAACATCCCCATGAACTGATTACCTACGGTGGCAATGGGGCTGTTTTCCAGAACTGGGCGCAATACCGTCTCACAATGAAGTATCTGTCAGAAATGACAGACAATCAAACACTCGTTATGTACAGCGGCCATCCATTGGGGCTTTTTCCATCAAGCCCCCAGGCTCCAAGGGTAGTTGTAACAAACGGGATGATGATTCCCAATTACAGTAAGCCGGATGATTGGGAACGATTCAACGCCCTTGGTGTTACGCAATATGGACAGATGACTGCGGGCTCTTATATGTATATCGGGCCACAGGGCATAGTCCATGGGACAACTATCACGGTATTGAATGCAGGCAGAAAACTCGCCCCAGACAACCATAGTCTGAGGGGAAAATTATTTGTAACTGCCGGTCTAGGTGGCATGAGCGGAGCACAACCCAAAGCGGCAAAAATTGCAGGATGTGTTTCAGTTACAGCAGAAGTCAATCCGAAAGCTGCCATCAAACGATACCAACAGAAATGGGTAGATGAGTTGATTTCCGATCCAATCGCTCTTGTAATAAGAGTAAAAGAAGCAATAGCGAATCAGGAATGCGTCAGTATCGCCTACATAGGAAATGTGATTGATGTCTGGGAGTTATTTGACCGCGAGACTATCCATGTTGATTTAGGGTCTGATCAGACCTCATTACATAACCCTTGGGCGGGAGGATACTATCCTGCGGGAATTTCTTTTGAAGAAGCGAATTTGTTGATGACAAAGAACCCTGAAAAATTCAAAGAATTAGTACAAGCATCACTTAGGAGGCATGCTGCCGCGATTAATAGAATGGCGGATAAAGGGATGTATTTTTTCGACTATGGAAATGCGTTTTTATTAGAGGCATCGCGTGCCGGTGCCGATCTCGCCCCTCCGGAAGGCACCGATTCGCGCAGGGAATTTCGCTATCCCAGTTATGTGCAGGATATTCTTGGCCCTCTGTGTTTTGATTATGGATTCGGTCCTTTTCGGTGGGTCTGCTGTAGTGGAAATTCAGATGATCTTGCAGCCACAGACCAGATAGCATTACAAGTGCTAAAACACCAATTGATTTCAGCTCCTGGTGATATTAGAATGCAGTTGGAAGACAATATCCGGTGGATCAGTGAAGCGGGCAAAAATGATCTTGTGGTAGGATCTAAAGCGCGTATCCTGTATGCAGATGCCAAGGGCCGTATAGCTATTGCAAAAGCATTCAATGATGCTATAGCAAGAAATGAAATCGGCCCCATTGTATTGGGGCGCGATCATCACGATGTGAGCGGAACCGATTCTCCGTACAGGGAAACCAGTAATATTTATGACGGGTCGCGCTTTACTGCTGACATGGCCGTACAGAATTTTGTTGGTGATGCCTTCCGTGGCGCTTCTTGGGTTAGCCTCCATAACGGTGGTGGCGTAGGTTGGGGCGAGGTGATCAATGGCGGCTTCGGTTTGTTGCTCGATGGCTCTCAAGAAAGTGAAACTCGATTGAAAAGTATGCTGCATTGGGATGTAAATAATGGTATTACCCGCAGAAGCTGGGCCGGAAATAAAGAGGCAATAACCGCCATAGAGCGGGCAATGGAGCAGGAGCCTTTACTGCGCATACAAATTCCCCACCTCGCAGATGAAGCGTTGCTCGACGGTCTTTTTTCAGAGAATTGACCGGCCGCCATAGATTGAAAATCAGGAAACATTTTTCTCATATAAATATATTATATTTAAGAATGTTAGTCGGTAATGTGGATACTGTTTCCATATTATTCTATAAAATAGAGTAATACATAAATAATTAAAAATATTACTCATTGGAAACATTTTTTGTAAAGAAACGTTTCCAATATGAGAAATGATATATCTTTGCCCGAAATATCATGGACGAAAAAGAGTCAAAAATCATTCAAGAGGCTACCCGGGTTTTTATGACCTACGGACTCAAGAGCGTGAATATGGACGATATGGCTCGCCACTTGGGAATTTCCAAAAAAACGCTCTATCTGTATGTAAAAAACAAAGAAGAGCTGGTGGATAAATCACTCGATTATTACTGCCAGTCAGAGAATAAAAGTATTCATGCCATCTGTCAACAAGGTTTTAATGCAATAGACGAAAGCCTTGAAATAATGAAATGGGTACTTGGCATTCTTCAGAACATTCATCCTTCGGTTACTTATGATATGGAAAAATATTTTCCGGCATCTTTTCGTAAGATGAAAGCCTGTAGATATTCCGCCATACATGACAGCCTTACCTATAATATGAAGAAGGGACAAAAGGAGGGTTTTTACAGGAAGGATTTTGATACATCAGTAATAACAAAACTCTATTTCGCACGGATTGATCTCCTCTTCGACCAGGAAGTATTTCCTTTATCTCAGTACAACATCACTGATATATATAAAGAAATGTTTCGATATCATATCAGAGGAATTGCCAGTGCTAAGGGGCAGAGCTATCTCGATGAAAAACTGAAAACATTTAAGTACTGAATCAAAATAATTACGTTTATGTCTGATAAATTAAAGGTTCCCATCCTGTTGTTAGTGGTGGTATTGACTTCACGGCTCCAGGCACAGGAAAACGTTTCCCTCAGTTTGCAGCAGGCGCAGGAATATGCTGTCAAGAATTCATTTTCGGTTAAGAGTTCCCAATACGACACAAAATCCGCAGAATTGCAAACAGAAGAACTGCTGGCACTGGGTTTTCCACAGCTTAATGGAAGCCTTCAATACCAGAATTTCATTGATCTTCCCACTTCGATTGTCCCCGGCGATTTTGTCGGTATGCCAGGTCAGGATCTGCGACTCAAATTCGGTATGCCTCATCAAATGACGGCTGGCCTGAGTGCCTCTCAACTGCTTTTCAATGGATCGTGGCTCGTTGGTCTGCAGGCGTCGAAGGCATTCGCAGAACTCAAACAGAAGCAGGTTCAGAAGTCGGAAATCGATATTAAACGCGATGTGGCAAAAGCCTACAATCTTGCGCTCATTGCCACAGAAAGCAATCATCTTCTCCGATCCAGCCAGGAAGTGCTCAGCGGTCTTGTCAAAGAAACAAATGCTTTATACAAGGAAGGATTCACTGAAGAAATGGATGTTGATCAGTTGCAGCTTTCACTCAACGATATCGAGTACCAGATTGCTAATGCTGAACAACAAATGAAGATCACTAAAGACCTCCTGAAATTTACTATCGGGATGCCAATTGCTACGAATATTGAACTCACTGATAAGCCCGACGAACTCCTCACTGCATCCTCCGCCGAATTGCTCTCTGCCAACTTTTCTTCTGAGGTCGGTATAGATTTTCAGATAGCACAGGTGGGACTGGCATTGCAAAAAATCAACCTGAAGAACGAGCGCTCCAAATTTCTCCCGGCACTTTCTGCCTTTTATAATTTACAAAGCCAGGCGTTGCGCCATGATTTTAATTTTGTTGATACCAGCAAACCGTGGTTCCCCATTCAACTCTGGGGAATACAACTCAGTGTCCCGATCTTTTCCGGAGGGCAAGAAGTAAAACGGGTGCAGCAGGCAAAGGTGGAAGTTCAGCGGATGACTGATATGGTTACCCTTACAAAAGAAGGTGCATTGCTGGAGTATAATCAGACAAAAACCGAATACGAGTATGCCCTGAAAAATTATACTTCCACAAAAAACAGCCTCGATCTGGCTGAAAAGATTCTCAGTAAGACGAATATCAAATTCAAAGAAGGGGTTTCAACAAGTTTTGAAGTAAGCCAGAACACTGCTCAGGTAATACAAGCTAAAGGAGCGCATATACAGGCCATGCTCAACCTGATGAATGCGCGCATCGCTCTTACAAAAGCACTTAATTTATTATAACAAAAAAACGAATATTCTAACTTATATATGAAACAGTTTATCACTCTTTCTATCATCGCTACCCTGATGGCAGCTTGCAGCACCCCCGATAAAAAAGCGCAACTCGACGCATTAAAAAAAGAAAGGGTAAATCTGACTGCACAAATTGACTCTCTCAAAAAACAGATTGCAATGGAAGACGGGAACACAAACAACAAGATTAAAGACGTGCTAATCACTGCACTGGTTCCCGGACAATTCAGGCATTACATTGATGTACAGGGCAAAGTAGATGCAGAAGAAAGTGTTTTCATCCAGCCTCAGATTCCGGGACTTGTTACAAAAATTTTCGTGAATGAAGGTGATGAAGTGAAAAGTGGACAAGTGCTTGCCGAGATAGAAAACAGTGCATATACAGCACAGCTCAATACACTTAAACCTCAGCTCGATCTCGCAACAGATGTTTACGACAGGCAAAAGCGCTTATGGGAACAAAAGATCGGTTCTGAGATTCAGTTTTTGCAAGCCAGGACTACCAAAGAGTCATTAGAAAAACAGATTGCGCTTGTGCAGGAACAGATTGAAATGACAAAAATCAAATCCTCTATCAATGGTACCATTGATCACATAGGAGCCAAAGTCGGTCAGTTTGCATCGCCACAAAATCCCGATCCGTCTTTTCGAGTTGTCAATCTTTCTAAACTCAAAGTTACTGCTGAGGTAGCCGAGGCATATACCCGGCAGGTCGTAAAAGGAGGAAAAGTGATAATTACCGTTCCTGATCTTCAAAAGGAAATTGACAGTAGGATCACTTATGTTGCGCGATACATCAACCCTCTTACCCGGACCTTCACAACCGAAGTCGAACTCTCAGGCGATAACAATATTTTTCGCCCCAATATGCTAACTGTTTTGAAGATCATAGATTATCAAAGCGAATCTGCATTAACTCTCCCTGTCAATGTAATACAAGATTCAGGTGAATCAAAATTTGTTTACATCGTCTCCGATGAAAACGGCAAAACCATTGCAAGGAAAAAAAATATTGTCGTTGGACAATCATACAACAGTATTGCAGAAATTATTTCAGGTCTCGCGCCCAACGACCGCGTCGTTACTACCGGGCAAACAGACATTACTGATGGAATGGAGATCAGATTCTAAGAAGCCCCTATCATTATGGAAAAATTTAAAGAATTTTTTGCCACCAGTTGGGCAATCAATAATAAAACAACGATATACCTGCTCACCATCTTCATCACTTTCGCAGGGATATCTGCCTATAACAGCATTCCAAAGGAGCAATTTCCCGATATTGTTATTCCGACGATATATGTCAGCACGGTATATCCAGGAACTTCTCCTAAGGATATAGAAAACCTCGTAACTAAGCATATTGAGAAAAATATTAAATCCATTGCCGGAGTAAAAAAGCTCACAAGCAATTCAATTCAGGATTTCTCTAATGTGATCGTAGAGTTTAATACCGATCTCGATGTGGCTGTTGCGAAACAAAAGGTGAAGGATGCAGTTGACAAGGCCAAAAAAGACCTTCCTTCTGATTTACCCGCAGACCCAAGTGTTATGGAAGTGGAATTCTCTGAATTTCCGATTCTATATATAAACATCGCCGGTGATTTTGACTTGGCACACCTGAAAAAATATGCGGAAGATTTACAAGATCGCATCGAGGCAATGAAAGAGATTACCCGCGTAGATATTGTAGGTGCACTCGACAGGGAAATACAGATCAATATTGATATGTATAAAATGCAAGCCGCAAATCTTACAATGGGTGATATTGAACGTGCAATCGCTTATGAAAATCTTACGATTTCCGGGGGGAATATCAACGTTGACGGAATGCAGCGCTCACTGAGTGTGAGCGGTGAATTTCACGATATGAATACAATTCAGAACCTCGTGGTTAACTCAATGTCCGGGGCAAAAGTTTACCTCAGGGATATCGCCGAGATAAAAGATGGATACGAGGAACAAGCCAGCTATGGACGACTCGATCACAAAAATGTAATCACGCTCAACGTGATAAAAAGAGGAGGAGAAAACCTGATCTCAGCATCTGATAAAATCAAAGGCATTATTGCTGAGATGAAAAAATCTGACTTTCCGGATGATCTTTCTGTGGTAGTAACAGGCGACCAGTCGAGAGAAACAAAAATTACTCTGCACGATCTCATCAATACCATCGTTATCGGCTTCATTTTAGTAACGCTGATACTGATGTTCTTCATGGGAGCAACCAATGCCATCTTTGTCGCGCTCTCGGTTCCTCTCTCTATGTTCATTGCCTTTCTGGTGCTTCCATCGTTGGATTTCACTATGAACATGATCGTACTATTTGCCTTTTTGCTGGGGCTTGGTATCGTGGTAGATGATGCGATAGTGGTGATCGAAAATACGCACCGTATTCACGAAACGGAACGGTTACCGATAAAGCAGGCCGCTAAAAAAGCGGCGGGAGAGGTCTTCCTTCCCGTATTGTCGGGAACCGCAACAACGCTCGCGCCCTTCATTCCTCTCGCTTTTTGGGGGGGCGTGATCGGAAAATTCATGAGGTTTCTTCCAATAACATTGATAATAACTCTTTCAGCATCGCTGATCGTAGCATATATTATCAACCCGGTTTTTGCTGTTGATTTTATGCAATCAGATCATGGCCCTAAGGACAAGGCAAAGGGAAAAAGGAGATTCCGTATCACCACCATTATTTTCATTTCTGTTGCGGCAATTTTTTATCTCACAGGATCTTTTGGACTGGGCAATTTCACTATCACTTTATTGCTGATACTATTGTTGTACCACTTCGTTCTTGAAGCAGCTATTAAGAAATTTCAGACCAAGACCTGGCCTGCTGTTCAACGGGGATATGCACGCTTTCTTGAATGGACTTTGAAACGCCCGCGTGCGGTATTTTGGAGTACAGTCGTATTGCTTATTGCAACTCTGATGATCACGGCAATAAGAAAACCCAACGTGGTCTTTTTTCCAAAATCAGACCCCAATTTCATCTATGTATATGCTACATTACCCGTAGGAACCAAACCCGCAGTAACCGACTCCGTGGCAAGAATGATTGAGAATAAAATTTATGGTGTCATCGGCGAAGAAAATTCCATTGTAGAAAGTGTCATTACAAACGTAGCAGTAGGAGCCAATGAATCGAGAGATGACAGAGCCACCTAGTCCCACAAGGCAAAAATTGGGATTGGATTTGTTGAGTATGCACAACGAAAGGGACAATCAACTTCCGGGTATCTCGAGAAAATCCGGAATGCAGTAAAAGGTATTCCGGGTGTAGAGATTGCCGTTGATCAGGAACAAAACGGTCCGCCGGTATCGAAAGCAATTAATATTGAGATTAGCGGCGAGCGATTCGAAGACCTCATCGTTGCATCTCAAAATATGAAGCGATACCTCGATTCACTGCAAATTCCAGGAGTAGAAGAACTCAAGTCGGATCTCCAGCTCAATAAACCGGAAATTGCCATTGAAATTGACCGTGAGCGGGCTAATCGCGAAGGAATATCTACCGGTCAGATAGGAAGTGAAATACGCAGTGCAGTATTCGGAAAAGAAGTATCCCGTTACCGCGATGAGAATGACGATTATCCGATCATGATCCGCTACGAAGAAACCCAAAGAAACAATATTGAGGAACTAAAAAACCTGATGATTACTTACAGGGATATGAATATGGGAGGACTTATCCGTCAAGTGCCCTTGTCGGCATTTGCCGATGTTAAATACACCAGCACCTATGCAGGCATAAAGAGAAAGAACCAGAAGAGAGTAGTCACCCTTTCATCGAATGTACTTTCGGGATACAATGAGAATGCAGTTGCGAGTGAAGTAATGCGTGAGTCCGCCGCATACAACAATATTCCCAATGGAGTAAGTGTAAATCTTGCCGGACAAAAAGAAGAACAGATCGAGACCATGCAATTCCTCTTCAGTGCACTTAAAATCGCACTGGCATTAATTATTTTAATTCTTATTACACAGTTTAACTCGATTGGGAGAACTGCCATCATTCTCTCCGAAATTATCTTCAGTATTATTGGAGTATTGCTCGGACAGGCCATATTTGGAATGGATATTTCAATTGTAATGACAGGCGTTGGGATTGTAGCACTTGCCGGTATTGTGGTGAGGAATGGAATTCTGTTAGTCGAATTTACCGACATCCTCAGGGAAAGGGGACACAATCTTCACGATGCAATTGTCGAGGCAGGCAGAGTTCGGATGACTCCCGTGTTGCTGACTGCTACGGCAACCATTCTTGGAATGATCCCTTTAGCTATTGGTTTCAACATTGATTTCCAAACCATGTTCACAGAGCTCAATCCGAAAATCCACTTTGGTGGTGACAGTGTTGCATTCTGGGGTCCATTAGCGTGGACTATTGTATTTGGGCTTGGTTTTGCAACTTTCATCACACTGATCCTTGTTCCCGTGATGTACCAATTGAGCGAAAACACCAAAGCAAGGCTTATGAGGTTGGTGCGTGGAAAAAAACAAAATGATGATCAGACTCTGCCAGATCATGTTTAAGTTGTAACATTTATTTCAGGATCAAATGAGAAAAGCACCGAACGATCGTTCGGTGCTATTTTTTAAAAAAAGATTACCAGGAGATAATGACCTGGCCGTTGCCGCTTCGAACACCGGATTGCATTGAACCGTTGCTAACGCCACCGATATAACCTGAGCCGCCACCACCCGGCCCTGCACAGCATCCGGAAGCTGCACTTCCGCCATACCAGCCGCCGCCGCCACCACCACCGTTGCCACATCCGTTTGGCCAAGGAGTATTATCATAGGTTCCGCCGTATCCAAATCCTCCACTGAATTCAGTCCAAGGAGATATTTGGCCGCCCTGTGTTTGTGTCCCTCCCTGAGCCTGACTGGCCGCCCAGCCATCGCCATTCGTGCCCCCGCCGGCACCACCAGAACCAACAGGAAATGAAGGATTGGTCCATGCGCCACCACCACCTCCGGCAACAATGACCCTATTCGAAAATCCCACTCCGCCAACACGAACGTCCGTACCATCGCCACCACCACCACCGTATCCGTTGTTTCCATTACCCCCACATGCCCCTCCATTCCAGCCGGCACTGGGGCTGTTATTCGAAGCTCCCTGCCGACCTACATATACTCCCAGGATTTGACCGGGTGTAACAGCGAGATCACCGGTTGCATAGCCCCCAATGGCTCCGGCAAGAGGGTTACCATTATAAAATGAGGTTCCACCCTGTGCTCCCCATACCTGAATATTCACACTCAAAACACACGTGGGGACAATAAATGTTTCAGCCGCACCAGTATAACTAAAAGTCTGTGAACTACCCGATCCACCATTAATATTGGCAGTAATGGCATTCGATGATGCGGGTGAGCCTGACACACAAGGCTCGTTCGATATCATGACACATGATATTGCATCTCCATTCTCAAGAGAAGAACTGATAAAATTTGAATTAGTAGCTCCATCAATATCTACCCCATTTTTTCTCCACTGGTATAATGGCGTGGTTCCCCCATTAACGGGTGTTGCAGTGAAGGTAACTTGCGACCCTTGGCATACTGAGCCTTCAGGTGAAACTGCAATACTTACCACTGCTGATACCGGAGACACAACTTGTTGAGTCACCAAATTCGATAACGCCGGTGAACCGCTCACGCAATTAAGTGAAGAGGTCAGCGAACAACTGATCACTTCATTATCATCCAGCAATGCAGAAGAAAAAACAGGCGACACTGCTCCCGTAATAATATCTCCATTACTAAACCATTGAAGCGATGGGGCAGAACCTCCATTAACCGGAAAAGCCGTAAAGGATACAGAAGTTCCCTCACATACCTCGCCGGAAGGATTCGCGCTGATAGTAATACTGGCGGCAAGGATCGGATTCACTATTTCCTGAATTTCATTAGAGTTGGCCGGAGAACCAGTAACACAAGGGGCATTGGAAGTGATGACACAGGTAATCAAATCGCCGTTTATTGGAAATGAACTGGTATATGAACTCCCAGTGGCTCCGTCTATATTAGTGCCATTTCTTTTCCATTGATATGTGGGTAAAGATCCTCCATTGGTAGGAGTTGCCGTATATATAACAGGAGTTCCCTCACAAACGGCACCAGCAGGACTCGCAAAAATCTCAACACCAGCAACAAGCTAATTACCTGCAATTACCGAAACCCATTCTGGCACATCGGAAGAGCCTGCATTATAATTAATCGCATTACAATCCGTATTAAATATTTGAAGTCCATTCGGCGGATTGGGTATCTGATCGCGCTGGGCTGTGGTCATTCGGGGAGGTAAAAAACCTTTCGTCGTGGATGAAATATCCAAAATAGCATTTGGATCCGGAACTGTGCCCGTTTCACTGATTCCTACCTGAGAAGAGGCAATGGCAACAATACCCGAAGATAGGATCAACAAAAATAATTTTTGTACAGAAAACATAAATAGTATGTGTTAAGGCAGGTTCTATACCTTCATTTTTCCCTGGTCAATTCAAAAAATCGTTAGAACCCATTATCCGATTTTTTAAAATCATTGCCAATATAGGATATTTTGAAAATTAGCTCATCAGAAAATTCAGATTTTGTTTCTCTGCTTATCATCCTTTTTTCATCCTTTCATTTGTAAACGTGGTTCTGACAAACAATTTACTTTTGTGGATTCAATTAAATACAAAAAAAGAACTCTGCCGATTTATTCACCTGCTCTTCACTTTGAGCGCAGGGGGGCGCATAAATATCGAATAGCGCAAAACACCTTGAACCGGAAATAATATTCTGCTTCTTTGACTGAATCGGCCCCAAAGAACCCGTGAGGCCATACCGGTAACTCACAAAAAATTCCATTGCAGAAAACCCGTGTGGCAATGGACGGCACCAAGTGGTAAATAATAATATTTCAAACACAGCTTTGATCCATTTTCTCGTTGGAGAAAATAATCTGATTTAATGATCTGTTGGTGCGGAGTATATTGCTGCCGAAATATCACCGAATGAAATCTTCCAACAAGCTGACTCTTTGGATCTTTATTGCCCTTTTGCTAGGAATAGCTCTCGGCGCATTGTTGAATAACTCCTATACTGCTCCTGCGAAAAAATCATACGAGGAAGCTATTGCTCTGGTCAAAAAGGAAACTGAGCAGGCGGGGAAAAAAGAACCTGTGCGTGTTGAAATAGACAAAATACTCAACGATAGCCTCATGACAAACAGAGAGAAATGGGAAAAATCTGCGTCATTGGTTGCTCAGGAAAAAAAATCCTCATCAGAACTAAAATCATATCAGGAAGCGCTCTCGCGAGATGAAGCCATACACCCGGAACTTCAGAAGATACTTGACCTCATTACCTTGTTTACAGATATTTTCCTGCGATTGATTAAAATGATCATCGCGCCGCTCGTTTTCGCCACATTGGTTGTCGGTGTGGCAAAGCTCGGAGACCTAAGCGCCGTTGGGAGAATCGGGGGAAAAACATTGTTGTGGTTTATATGTGCCTCACTTCTTTCTTTACTGTTGGGATGCATTCTCGTCAATCTTTTTAAACCCGGTGAAATGATGAGCCTCGAGTTGCCTTTTGCAGGCGCAGACGCAGGGGTTGACAAGGGGGCAATGACATTGAAAGGATTTGTAGAACACATTTTTCCCAAAAGTGTATTTGAAGCGATGGCAACCAACGAAATTCTGCAAATCGTTGTATTTGCCCTCTTTTTTGGTGTTGCCACCGCAGCATTAGAAGAAAAAGGACACGTAATCATCAAAGCGCTCGATGCGGTGGGGCACGTAATGCTGAAAGTAACAACTATGATCATGTATGTTGCTCCACTCGCTGTTTTTGCTGCTATGACGGCGGTGGTGGCAAAAAAAGGGCTGGGTGTTCTTTCTACTTATGCGCTTTTTATAGGAGAGTTTTACGCCGGACTACTGTTGCTGTGGATTCTTCTTTTCGCTGCCGGATTTTTACTTGTGAGAAAAAGAGTGACTACTCTTATCAGGAGAATCAAAGAACCCTTGTTGCTCGCGTTTTCCACTGCGTCCAGCGAAGCCGCTTATCCTAAGTTGCTCGAAGAATTGGAGCGTTTTGGATGCCGCAATCGCATTGTCAGTTTTGTGCTTCCGCTGGGATATTCTTTTAACCTCGACGGCAGTATGATGTACATGACCTTCGCCAGTTTATTCATTGCACAGAGTTATGGTATTCAGATGAGCATCGGCGACCAACTGATCATGCTGCTTACTCTAATGGTGACCAGTAAAGGAATAGCGGGAGTACCAAGAGCGTCGCTTGTCGTGATTGCAGGAACACTCGCTACTTTTAATATTCCCGAAGAAGGAATATTGCTTTTGCTCGGAATTGATCATATTCTCGATATGGGAAGATCCGCCACCAACGTCGTCGGGAATGCCGTGGCTGCTGTGGGAGTAAGTAAATGGGAAAAAAATCTTGAATAATTTACAGCAGATGAAAATCCTTTTTCATTGAAACCGGTACCGGACACTGATTCCCAAATTACCCGATTTCCAGCCCGTTAGCCCTGCAAAATTATATTCCGGTTTCCAGTCTGCCGAAAACTGTACCGGCAAATCTTTCATAAAATATTCTGCTCCTAAAATACCGTCACCTCCGGCAAAGAAATGCGTACCCCTGCCACCTGTCACACCAATCATTTCAAACCCGTAATTACTGTACGACCCGCCATGAGCTCCGACACCAAAATACCAGCGGAATCCTTTCGCATCCAAAATACGGGTATGAAGTTCATAGAGACCGGTAACCGTAAAACCACGCGACCGGGAAGAAACAATTCCTTCAACTACCTGCTCGTTGGTGATAAAATGTTGAATGGATGCTCCCAAACCCGTCCCAAGGCGGAGACCTACTGCGTAATTCAACTGACCGCGTTGTGCTGTTGATACCGAAGAGATCAGCGCGAATACAAAAATGCAGCTTGTTCTAATGGTATTCATGAGTGAAAACGTTCGGGTAATTCCGTATTAAACTCCCTAACGAATATTCGATGAAAAGGTTTCATTTCACCATCAACGGTGACTAAATATTGGTAAAATAAGATTTATGTACGATGGATAAGAAAACCAGAGGATCATTTCCCCGGCAAACACATTATTGGAATTTCAGGTTATACTTCTTCCCAAACTCTTCTTGGGCGATAATAAATTTATCCTGAGCTCTCTGCGATTCTTCACGTATCCTTTTCGTTATCGCAATATTTGTATCCACCACATCACCGGTGATCAGTTCGTGAGACATTGTCTTAATATCTATCAATTTTCGATAATCCCTTTCGGTCATTGTAATATAAAAACCGAACAACTCCTTTGCTGCAAGCTGAAGAGATGGATCCTTCTGAAAAGAGCCAATGCTGTCAAGAGCAAGTAAACCCGACCGTTCAAGCGCCAAAAGATTTACATACGCATATTGGGTCTGATCGTGCGAAGATGAAAGACTATTGATCATTGAATCGAGAAAATCAAATGCCTGAACAACTACCATTTGTTTTTCGATGATCGAGTCGTTGTATTCAGCAGCCTGCTCCGACTTTCGTCCGCAAGAAAACAGCACCACAGATAAGATGGGCAAAAAGAGAAAAAAGAAATGGCGCTTGGGTGTATTCATGGCTCTAAAATAAACGCATTTGCGGTCTCAATACATTCTGCGAAAAAAAACATGGGATATTCCGCTATAGGTGACGGATATGCGATAATCAGGAACGATGGTCAACTGGAAAGAATTTACTTTTCCTTCCACATAAAAACATTGGGATTATCTATATATCGTACAATATTTTTTGAAAAAATTATTAGTCCGAGATCAGCGATCCAAAGAGCTACTCCACCACCGATTGTCAATGTGTAGAAAACCGGAACCCTTACGTTTGTGCCAAGATACATCCGGTGAACACCAAAGAGTCCAAGTGCTGCGCACAGAACTGCTGCTACTACGCGGGTATTTTCTTTTTTTTCAATCCGATCCTGTGGAATGCTGTCAGGAGTACCTAATCCGACCTCGTGAATTTCTTCTCTCAGCGACATGATTTCTGTGGGGAATGGAAGCGATGCACTTGCGGAAGCCGGCGCTTTCACTATAAAGACAACCAGAAATGCCATCAGAATTTTCAGCAGGTATCTTTTCAAAGAATACATAGAGCAAGGTATTCAAAAAATGGCCGTCGCTATATTCCGTAGAATTTTATCATTATATCGAAGTATTGTTTGCTCATACATTCCAGAAATTCATGGAGACGGCTACGGGTACATAGACCTCACAAATGAAGAAATAGCTTTCTTACGGAGAGAGCATCTGAAAATTAAACGCCGGTTTTCAAAGGAATTAAAAATTGTAGTATAAAAACAATTTCGAAATTCAAACTTATTGGCGCACAATGATGGCAGAGGCCAAAAATCAGGTAAGAATCAGCAGAGCATCGCCATAGCAGAAAAACCTGTATTTTTCTTTTATTGCTTCGTGGTATGCGTGCATTACGAGATCATATCCTCCAAAAGCAGTGGTAGTCATCAGCAGTACACTTTCGGGCTCGTGAAAGTTAGTGATGAGGCTGTCTGCAATATTGAAATCGAACGGCGGGAAAATAAATTTACTGCTCCATCCATCGAATGGCTTCAGCATATTGTTGGTGCTTACGCTGCTCTCAAAAGCACGCAAAACAGTTGTTCCCACTGCACACACTCTTCTGTTGTTTGATTTCGCTTCGTTCACCATATCGGCAGTTTCAGCCGGAATGATCAACTGCTCACTGTCGGTTTTATGCTTGGTAAGGTCTTCTACTTCAACAGTGCGAAAGGTGCCCAGACCTATGTGAACCGTCAGTTCAGCCATGTGAATACCTTTGATCTCAAGCCGTTTCGAGAGTTCCCTGCTAAAATGAAGACCCGCAGTAGGCGCAGCGACAGCGCCCTCGTGTTTTGCATATATCGTCTGGTAGCGAAACTCGTCTTCCGGCTCTACCGGGCGTTTAATATAACGGGGAAGCGGCGTTTCCCCCAGCTCATAGATCAGTCGTTTAAATTCCTCATGAGTGCCGTCAAAAAGAAAACGAAGAGTACGACCCCGAGAAGTGGTATTATCAATTACCTCAGCAACGAGTTCATCGTTTTTTCCAAAATAAAGTTTGTTGCCAATTCGGATTTTTCTCGCCGGATCAACAACAGTATCCCACAAAAGGCTGGTTGAATTCAGTTCGCGAAGCATAAAAACCTCGATCATCGAACCGGTTTTCTCCTTATTCCCATACATTCTCGCCGGAAATACCCTTGTGTTGTTATTCACCATTACATCGCCCTCCTCGAAATAGTCGAGAATTTCTTTAAAACGGCGGTGTTCGATCTTCCCAGTGCTTTTGTGTATCACCATCAGTCGAGCTTCATCGCGATAATTAGCAGGGTATTGGGCGATCAATTCCTCCGGTACCTTGTACCTGAACTGACCTAACTTCATGGCAGAAATCAATGTCTCTTTTTTTTATGGGGTGCGAAAATACATTTTATTAAGACCTTTGTAAAGGAAAACTTTAAAAACCGCCGTTTAATACGGCTTCTGCAAACTTTTTGACCCCGCCGGGATGCCTATTCTGCTGTAAAGTTCTTCCATACTAATAGAATTGCTGACTGAAAAAGGATGACTGAGTGTTCTCCTCAGGTTAGAGAGGTGAGAACCGCTGTTAAGTCGGGCTCCAAAATCGTGCGCTATGCTCCGTATATAAGTACCCTTGGAACACCGTATCCGGAATTGAATTTCCGGAAGCCAAATACCCGTAATCTCAAATTCTCCGATTGAAATCCTCGCCGGTGGTATATTGACAGCTATTCCTTTTCTCGCCGCTTCGTAAGCTCGCTTCCCATTCACTTTTTTGGCACTGAAAACAGGCGGCTGCTGCCATTGCTCACCCACGAAGGTTAACGCATTTTCCCTGAGTTGTTTTTCTGTTAAATGTAAAAAAGGAAATTCCCCTTCAGGAGGGGTTTCCAGATCATAGCTCGCAGTGGTTTTTCCCAGACAAATAGTTCCGGTGTATTCCTTTTCGCCTCCCATGATCGTTTCAATGCTTTTGGTAAAACGACCGGTGCAGATAACCAGCACACCTGTAGCCAATGGGTCAAGTGTACCGGCGTGGCCAATCTTGAAAGGAGGTACATTAAAGTGCCGTCGAAGAGAACCCTTCACCTTATTTACTACATCAAAACTCGTCCAGCCAAGCGGTTTGTCTATCACAAGGATAGTTCCCTCAACAATATTTTTGACAGACTGAAAACTGTTCGGTGGCGGCCACTGCATAAGCGGTGGCTAAGTTATGGTGTTTTAATACGATGGCTCATCCTATAAATATCAGTTAGATTCAATAATTTATTTTCATACTAAACGATCACAGGAATTTCCCTGCACCGCCCATTTCACTATAGGCCCGGCATTCATTGCAATAGATTTCTTACATTTGCGCCCCTTTTTCGGGCAATGTTGCCTGAATTTCAATGCACAACATGAACATTGCAAAAACGCCAATTGACGATCTTCTCGCAGAACTCGTTATCGAGATAGCACCTTCCGATTACAATGACCGCTATGAAACCGCTGTAAAAAACTACCGCAAACAAGCAAAAATACCAGGATTCAGACCCGGACATGTTCCAGCAAGCCTGATAAGACAGCGTTTTGGGAAATCACTGCTGGCGGAGGAACTCAATTCTGTTTTGCAGAACGCCATACACAATTATATTGAAAATGAAAAACTGAATGTGCTCGGAAATCCTCTCCCTGTAAATGATGGAGAAGTAGGCAACTGGGATAATCCCGGTGATTTTAAATTCAAATATGAGGTGGGTCTGGCTCCCGAATTCAATCTTGTGTTAGACAAATCACAGACTTGTACCTATTATAGGATCAATGTAGATGATCAGCTTGTCAATCGGCAGATAAAAGATTATGCGCGCAGATTCGGAGAGATGTCAGCCCCGGAGACCAGCGAAGGAGAAGACCTGCTGACGGTGCAGTTGCAACAACTTGGTACTGATGGAGAAGTGCTTGATCAGGGTATTTCAAGCAATTCTACTATTATTATTGAATCCGTGAGCGATGAGGATACCAGAAAAAGTCTGATTGGCGTGAAAAAGGACGATACAGTAATAGTCAATCCCCATTTTCTGACGGAAAACCACGATGATCTTGCCAAGATACTCGGTATTACTCACCACGATGTTCATCATCTGGAAAGCGATTTCAGGCTCACGGTTACCGATATCCGGCGCATTGTCCCACACGAACTGAATAGCGAACTTTTCGAGAAAATTTTTCCGGGAGCAAATCTTCAGACAGAGGAAGAATTCAGGAAAAAAATTCACACCGATCTCGTAGAAAAATTTGAACAGGATTCAGAGTGGTTGTTCAAACGTGACTTCAATTTTGATATCATCGATCGCACTAACTTTTCACTTCCCGACGAATTTCTGAAACGCTTGATTGCCTCTACGGGAAAACCGGAAAATGCAGAACAACTGGAGGCTGCTTACCCCACCTACTCTCTCGGACTTCGCAGACAATTGATCCATCAGAAGATCATCACGGAGAACAATCTCAATGTGTCAATACAGGATGCCCTCGACTCGGTGAAGACAATGCTCGCCCGTCGTTTTGAACAATATGGA